>CAZXFU010000080.1:0-5717 GCA_964640345.1 uncultured Eubacteriales bacterium | reverse complement strand
AAAACAGTACGAATAGAATTATGTTTTTTGCACAAAAAGGTAAAAAATATCAGTCTGAATTTAGAATTATTTCTGTAGAGGAAAAAGAGGAAATTAATGAAAAAATCGAGTATACTGTTTTGAATATTCAGGATTTTGTTTCAAATGTAAAGAAAAATGTAGAAGACAAAACGAATGTGGAAAAGGAATAAAACATGGGAAGAGCTTTTGAAAATTTAAAATCTTTAATTTTGACTATATTGATATTTTCTAGCTTAGTTTTAACAGGAAGTCTTTGGTTTGATAACTACCAAGGGCTTTCTTTGCTTGTATCTTCAATTCACAATAATATGATTGACAAATTTACAAATGATAAAGAAATTTCTATAGTTTATGACAAAATTATAACCCCGTATAAGGTTACAGTAATAAATCCTGATAAAAATAAATGGATTTTTTATGAGACAAACAGCGTTCATCAGAGTGCATGGAATATAGTTAAAACACGTTTAAATTCACTAAATAGTGATAGCGAAATAATTACAGGCAAAGTAAAGGAATGGGATGGACTGTTTTCAAGGAAGTCTATTGTTTTGGAATTTGGTGGTTCTATTCATTATGATGTCTTAAGACTGGCTATTCCTAATTTGCCTAAAGAAACAAATGCTTTTAATAATGTTGAAAAAATTGCTATAACAAAGTCGTTAGAAGGGAATACTATGTATATTCTTCAAAACGATTCCGGTAAGAAATCATTGTATAAAGTCCTTTTTAAAGGAGATGATGATGAACTAGAAACATTTATGGAAAATTGCGAAAATATGAAATCTCCTGTAAAGTATCTTGAACTGGAAAAAGTTGGAACAACGAGCTTCTTTGGTAATAAAGAGGTTATACCGCAAAGTGGTGTTTTATTCCCGGTTTCTAACATAAATAACCATAAGGAAGCTGTAAAGCAACTTAGAACATCACCGCACTTTGATATTGAGGATGAATATACAATTAACAGGTTTTTAGTTGATATTTTTAATAATACAGATTTTGCAAAATTCATTACAAACGATGAAAGTAAAATCTTTATAAATGATGATAAAAGTTCTATAAAATTTGAAAAAAACGGAATGGTAGAATATATTAATAATGCTAAGCAGGTAGAGGAAGTTGTTTCAGCATCAAAAAACTTTAATGCGGCTATAAACTTTATAAATAGTATGCGTGTGTATGATGACATATATTTGTTCAGTGCAAATGAAAAAGACGGTATATATACTTTTACTTTTTCTATTGCAGTTGACGGCGTTTTAATCGGAATGAATGATGAAGTAATATGCGATGATAATCATGCGATAATTGAAATCCAGGTTTCAGAGGGAAATGTAAAGTATTTTAAAGGAAAACTTTTAAAATTAGAATTGTTGGAAAATGAAAGGTACATTTCTAATTTTACTCATAATATTTTGGATGAAGTTTTGTCTAAAGTTAACAATGATACTAAAACCAATATTTATAGTATAGAACTTATGTATATTGTAGATAAAGCCGGAACTTATTATCCTAATTGGGTGGTTAGATATGGCGAGAAAAAGACCGACGAGCTAAAAAATGCTATAATATATGTACTGAAAAAGTAGGGTGATCATATGGAATGGAAATGGGTTAAGAGTTTATTGATATTTTTTTTCTTGATATTAAACATTTTTTTGGGGTATCAGGTTTATCAGCGGAATGCGACTTCGGTTGTGAATTCTAAAACCATTGAATCATTGAATTCAATACTGGCTTCTAGGAATATAGGCTGTGATTTTTCATTGAGCAATATTGAGACGAAAAAATATATGAGAAAAATAAAAATAAGTAATGAAAATATTATAGAGGAAAAATTCATGCCGATGGCATCGTTTAGCTCTGAAGAAGTAGGGTATAGCGGTAGAAATAGGGAAATAACAACGTTACCTTCCATACTGGTAAGTTTTTTAAGAGAAACAAAGATTAAGGATACTAATATAGAGAATATTGTTTTAGGATATTATCCGGAAATAAGTCAAATCGATAAGGAAATCCTTTCGGGAGAAGCAACTCCAGCATGGCAGATAAGATTAGAAAGTGGGGAGGAATACATATATAATGCGTACACTGGTAACAGAATAATGAAAGATACTCAAAAATAAAAAGACTAAAAGTGGAGAGTATTTAGTTATAAAAGTAAATGTGAAAGTTATGTGAAAATTAGCACTCTCATATTGACACTGCTAATTTTAGTGATATAATTAAAAATGTAAGAGATAGGAAGATATCTTTTACAGATAAAATTTAATATGTGCTACCTCAAACGGTGTCAACACATAAATATGAAAGGGAGAGATTTATATGATGATGATGCCAAGAAGAAATGAATTTGATTTGTGGAGTGATATGTTTAGAGATCCATTCTTTACTGAACATGATGCAAAGATTATGAAAACAGATATTAAAGAGGAGAAAGACAAATATACAATAGATATTGATTTGCCGGGTTACAATAAAGAAGATGTAAAAATATCAGTAGAGAACGGATACTTAAATGTTCAGGCTTCTATGGATTCCAAGAAGGAAGAAAAAGAAGATGGTAAGTTCGTAAGAAGAGAAAGATATGTCGGCAGTTGCTCTAGAAACTTCTATGTTGGAGATGATGTTGAGAGTGAGGACATTAAGGCTTCTTTGAAGAATGGTACATTGAAACTTGAAATTCCTAAGAAAGAGGAAAGTAAGAGATTGCCTGAAAAGAAATATATTGCAATTGAAGGCTAAATGGCATAAATAAAAAGGTGTTGTAAAAGACGAGGCTGCTAAAAGTCTCGTTTTTTACAACACCTTTTTCTATAGTGACAAATCGATTATTCTATGTTAATGTTTTTTGTGATATAATAATATGATTAAATAAGGGAGAAGTTGCAACCGGCTTTTTACAATGGCTGGTCAAAGGCTTAGAATATTGGAGGTGTAATAATGTACAAGAATATTGCAAAAAAAGAAGTGGTGGAATTAAAAAAATTGGTGGAGTATCAAGAAGGGCAGGTCGTTAGTAAGACACTTGTTCAAAATGAATTGGTTAGTGTTACTGTTTTTTCATTTGATAAAGATGAAGAGATATCAACTCATGCTGCTGGCGGAGATGCTATGGTTACAGTGCTTGAAGGAAAAGGCAAGTTTACCGTTGGTGGAGAAGTATTTTACTTAGATGAAGGGCAGACTATTGTTATGCCAAAAGATATTCCTCATAGTGTTTTTGGAGAAGAAAAGTTTAAAATGTTACTTGTGGTTTCGTTTTAGAGTGAAGTTTTTTTGAATAAAAAGTAATTGAAATGTAAAATATATAAATGGGGGTAGAAATTATGAAAGAAATAAGTTTAAAAATAGAGGGAATGCATTGCAACGGTTGCTCAGCTAGACTTGAGAAAGTGCTTAATAATTTTGACGGTGTTAAAAATGCAAAAGTAAGTTTTGAGGATAAACAGGCTGTTATTAATTTTGATGAAAGTAAGACAAGCATTGAAAACATAAAGGAAGCAATAGAAGATGCCGGATTTAAGGGAGAATAAAACAGATGAAAAAGGTTTTATTAAAAATAGATGGTATGACTTGTTCAGCTTGTTCATCAGGTCTAGAAAAATATTTAAATAAGCAAGATGGGGTAAAAAATGCTAGCGTAAATCTTATAATGAATAATGCGGCTGTTGAATATGATGACGAAAAGTTAAGTTTTGAGCAGGTTGAAAAGTTTGTTGAAAAAGCGGGTTTTACAAGCCTTGGAATTGATAATTTTGAAAGAGAGGAAAAAAAGAAGTCAAATGAGAAATATAAGCTCATTTGGCTTTCTGTTGTTTCTATTTTAATTTTATATATTTCTATGTCACATATGGTTGGTCTTCCGGCTATTCCTTTTTTGCATATGGTAAATCATCCTGTGAACTTTGCAATAACATTATTTGTATTAACTGTGATTGTGTTGTTCTTCGGTAAAGATATTTTAAAAAACGGTTACAAGAATTTAATACATAAGTCTCCTAATATGGATACTTTAGTAATGATAGGAGTTTTGGCAAGTTTTGTTTATAGCCTCTACGGCACTGCAAGGATTTTATACGGAGATACGATGTATGTTGAAAAGTTGTACTATGAATCCGCAGCTATTGTTGTTTTTTTCATTAAAATTGGGAAGTTTATTGAAAGTAAAAACAAAGACAAGACTAAGGAAGCTTTGCAAAATTTGATGACAATTACTCCGAATAATGCGATAATTGTTAAGGATGGTAAGGAAATTACGGTAACACTAGATGAGATTCAAAAGGGAGATATTGTGGTTTGTAAGCCTGGAGAGAAAATTGCTGTAGATGGCGAAATTATTGAAGGTAAAACACATACAAATGAATCTTTTATAACCGGTGAAAGTGTTCCTGTAAAGCGAGAAGTCGGTTCAAAGGTAATTGCCGGAAGTATAAATTATGAAGGAACTATAAAATATAAAGCGGAGAAAATAGGGAAAGAGTCGACCGTTTCAGAGATTGTAAGGTTAGTTTCAAATGCCACAGCGACTAAAGCACCGATTTCAAAGATTGCAGATACTATAAGCGGATATTTTGTGCCGGTGGTTTTGGGCATTTCTGTTGTTGCGTTTATAACATGGCTTATCCTTACAAAAGATTTTTCTGTGGCGATAAATATATTTGTTAGTGTGCTTGTGGTTGCCTGCCCGTGCAGTCTTGGGCTTGCTACTCCACTTGCAATTGTTATTGCTTCGGGAAGAGCCAGTAAAAGTGGAATTTTGATAAAGACAAGTGAAGCTTTGGAAAATTCACATAAAGTAAAAACAGTATGTTTTGATAAGACGGGGACTTTGACAGAAGGGAACTTAAGTGTTTCTCATATATATAATTATAGCGGTTTAACTGAAAATGATTTGGTAAAATTAGTTGCAAGTTTAGAAAATAAATCAGAGCATCCGATTGCAAGGGTAATTGTTGCAACTGCAAAGCAAAGAGGCATTGAACTTGAAGAAATTTTAGACTTTAAGGCAATAGCCGGTTTTGGAGTTAGTGGGAAAAGTGCCCACGGAGATACGATTTTTATAGGGAACAGTAAGCTCATGGAGCAAAATGGTGTTGTAATCGATAATAAGAATGATGAGCAGACGCTATTAAATGACGGAAACAGCATACTTTTTGTAGCAATGAATAATAAATTGGTCGGATTATTTGGAGTTAAAGATGTATTAAAGAATAACGTTAAAGATGTTATTGGCAAATTGAGGAAAAAAGGCATCGAAGTTGTGATGCTGACCGGAGACAATGAAAAAACCGCAAATATTATTGCAAAGCAGATTGGCATAGACAAAGTTATTTCTGATGTTACACCAAAAGAAAAGGCCGAAAAGATTAAAGAATTAAAGAAGCAAGGCATGGTTTTGATGTGCGGAGACGGAATAAATGATAGTGTTAGCTTGGTAACTGCTGATGTTGGGGTTTCGATTTCGACAGGAACAGATATTGCAATTGATTCCGCCGGAGTTGTTATTATGAGTGATAATATAGAAAAAGTAAATGAATTGATGAATATTAGCAGTGAGGCAATAAGAAATATAAAACAAAAATTATTTTGGGCATTTTTTTATAATGTGTGCATGATTCCTATTGCTTGCGGTATTTTTAGATTCAAAGGAATTGAGCTTAATCCGATGATTGCAGCGTTTGCGATGACTGTAA
>CAZXFU010000079.1:0-5806 GCA_964640345.1 uncultured Eubacteriales bacterium | reverse complement strand
CAAAGACCTCTTCTGAAGATTTATCTCAGGTAAAAAGTATGTTTAGTTCTTTTAAAGTTATAGATGCTAAAAATGATGTTGAATCCAATATACCTGACGGCTACTTTAAAAAAGTTGCATTAAAACAGAACAACGAAACTAAAGAGGTATATAATAAATATTTTGGTGATGATGCAAAGCTTACATGGGGAATTTTTGATCCTGAAGCACCAAATGATTTTACAAAGTTAAGTGAAATCGAGAAAAAAATCGGGTATAATTTTGACTTCCTTATAAGATATCAGAGCTTTAACACTAAGTTGCCAGCAAGTGAAATAAAAGAAGCAGCAAATATGGGGAAAATTGTTGAACTTACTCCTCAAACAATGAATACACAAAGTGGCGAAATTGATATCTATGAAATTTTAGACGGAAAATATGACGAATATTTAAATGAATATGCTAGAGATATAAAAGAATTAAATGTTCCTGTTTTAATGAGGTTAAACAATGAAATGAATGGGGATTGGTGTGGATATTGTGCATATCATTATTCAAAAGATGCTTCTTTGTATAAAGATGCTTGGAGATATGTTTATAAGATTTTTGAAAATAATGGCGTGGATAATGTGCTTTGGGTTTGGAATCCAAATCATAAATCATTCCCGGATTTTAGTTATAACAATGAGTTAATGTATTATCCGGGTGATGAATATGTAGATATTGTAGGACTTACAGCATATAATACAGGAGATTATTACCCGGGAGAGAAATGGTCGACGTTTGATGAACTTTATAAAGAATATTACAATGAATACGCAAGAATTTTTGAAAAGCCTTTAATGATAACTGAGTTCGCATCAAGCATTTTTGGAGGTAATAAGGTTGAATGGGTAAAAGATATGTTTAATAGTTTAGAACAGTATCCTAGGATAAAAGTTGCTATTTGGTGGAGCCATATTGATTATGATTCTGAAGGAAATGAGGCAAGAGTATATAGAATAGATAGACCAAATGAAGTACTAGACGTGTTTAAAGAGTATATTGGAA
Source organism: uncultured Eubacteriales bacterium (assembly GCA_964640345.1). Classification (GTDB taxonomy): domain Bacteria; phylum Bacillota; class Clostridia; order TANB77; family RGIG9151; genus RGIG9151. The sequence goes on along the minus strand of CAZXFU010000079.1, from coordinate 4,777 downwards.
AGTAAATATAAAAAAAGATGTGAGGGAGTATGTATAGTGGATAGCGATAATAATGAAAATAATGAAAAAGGTTTTAATAAGTTCAAGGATTTTATGTCACAGATTTTAAAGAGAGAAGAAACCGATACGGAAGAAGAGCTTTTGAATCTTGTGCAAGAAGCGGAGAATGATGGAGAGCTAGCAGAAGAAGAAAGTACATTGATTCGTAATGCAATTGGCTTTAATGAATTGGTGGTTTCAGATATATTAACTCCTCGTGTAGATATCGAGGCAATTTCGAAAAGTGAGAGTAAAGAGGAAATTGCCGAAAAATTTTTTGAAAGCGGTTTTTCCAGATTCCCGGTTTATGATGGAACAATAGATAGTATTGTAGGCATAATTAATGAGAAAGATTTTAATAATTATGTTATACATAGAAAAAGAACAGTTGAGAGTATAATTAAACCTATACAGTTTGTTCCTCATTCTATGGAATTGTTTAAATTGCTAAAGCTACTTCAAAAAAAGAAGTCACATATGGCAGTTGTCACTGATGACTATGGCGGAACAATGGGAATTGTTACGCTTGAAGATATTTTAGAGGAACTTGTTGGGGAAATTTGGGATGAACATGATAAAGTGAAGTCTGATCTTGAGGAAATATCCGAAAATGAGTGTAATGTTGCCGGGGGGCTTAACTTAGATAAATTGTTTGACTACTTTGATATGGAAAATGATTTCCCTGAGGTGTCTACAGTTAGCGGACTTATAATTGAATTGCTTGGCAGGATACCGAATGAAGGAGAATCTGCTAATTATAAGGGATTAAAATTTTCAGTGCTAAAGAAAGACTATAGGCGAATTATGAAAGTTAATGTAGTAAGAAATAATGTCAAAGAATAAAATCTGTATTGCATGATGTCTTTTTGAGAAGATGTTATGAATGTAATTGTATTGAAAAATATTCAAAGAAAAAGGAGAGTGCCATATGAAAAGTTTCTTCACGAACTATCGTCAGAGTATAATATTGTTCTTTGCAATTATTTTGGGAGCAATTGCAGGGGTTATGTTTGGAGAGAACGCAGCAGTATTAAAACCATTTGGAGACATTTTCTTAAATTTATTATTGGTTATAATTGTTCCGTTGATTTTTTTAACTATTTCAACTTCGATTTCTAATATGAAGCAACCTAAACGTTTAGGGAAAATAATGATAAATATCTTTTTGGTTTTTATCATTATGTCTTTAGTAGCTGCTGCGATTGGTTTCTTGAGCACATATTTTGTTGATTTGGTTGAAGTAAATGATACCGAAATGATAAAAAAATCACTAGATTTGGATGATTTAGCCGAAAAGCAAGAGCTGTCGATATTAGAAAGAACTGTTGAGACAATTACTGTTAGTGATTTTATAGATTTGTTTTCGAGGCAAAATATTATAGCTATTATTTTGTTTTCAATATTATTTGGGATTTCTATGAATATATCTGGGGAGAAGGCTGAACCATTAAGGAACATTTTGATTTCACTTACTGACGTTATAATGAATTTCTTAAAAATAATAATGTATTATGCACCGATTGGACTTGGGTGCTATTTTGCATCCCTTGTCGGTACATTTGGTGCAGAAATTGCATTGGGATATGCTAAGACTTTTGGCGTTTATACAATTGTAGCAGTTTTGTTTTATTTTGGAATATACTCGCTTTATGCATTTCTTGCGGCTGGAGGTAGGGGTGTTAAAGCTTTTTGGAAAAACATTTTTCCGGCTACAATCACAGCGTTGGCAACTTGTTCAAGTGCTGCATCAATTCCGGTAAATTTAGAAGCAGCAAAAGCTATCGGTGTATCTGACGATATAGCGGAACCTATGATACCGTTAGGAACAAGTTTTCATAAAGATGGTTCAGTAATTGGATCTGTGTTTAAAATTATGTTTTTAGTATGTTTATTTGGTACAGATATAGCTAGTCCTATTGGTGTAGGCAAGGTAATAATAACTGCTTTAGTTGTTACTTTACTAGTTACTGCAGTGCCGATAGGCGGTGGAACGATTTCCGAAATGATGATTCTTACAATGATGGGTTATCCGGTTGGGGCGTTGCCGATATTGACAATTATAGCTACAATTATTGATCCGCCGGCGACTGTTCTTAATGTAATAGGAGATACAAGTGGAGCTATGTTGGTTGCCAGGATAACTGACGGAAAAGAATGGCTAAAATGAAAAAAGCATAAATATGTACGATATTAATATTCGGATTTTTTGAAAAAATTAAAGCTGGGAAGAAAATGGAAAAAAGTTGACTAAAAGTCGCTCATATGATATTATGAGTTGACAGATTTTGTGGAGGAAGGAATATGTTTTTACATTTGGGAAATGATGTATATATTTCTGAAAAGGATATAGTTTTGATCGGAAATTTGGATACCGCGACGGTATCAAGATATACAAAATTTTATCTTGAAAAATGTGAAAAAGAAGGAGCGATTGAAACCGTTTGCACTGATATTCCAAAGACGTTTGTTGTTACAAGGAAGAAGAAAAAAGATAGGGTTTTTCTTACAAATATTTCTTCTATAACTTTATTAAAAAGATCTGAAGGCAGTACGCTTTTTTAAATAAACGGAGGTATAAAAATGAGTGACGATATTTTAGATGAAGAAATAAAGAGTCAAGAATTTGCACGAGAAGAAGAAGATAACTATGATGAGTCGCAAATTCAAGTCTTAGAAGGGTTAGAGGCCGTTAGAAAAAGACCGGGTATGTATATTGGCTCTACATCTTTAAGAGGGTTGCATCACTTAGTATATGAAATAGTAGATAATAGTATTGATGAGGCTTTGGCTGGATATTGTGATACGATTGACGTTACAATTCATGAGGATAATTCTGTTACTGTAATAGATAATGGACGTGGTATTCCTGTGGGGATTCATCCAAAAATGGGAATACCTACTGTTGAAGTTGTTTATACGATTTTACATGCTGGCGGAAAATTCGGTGGAAAAGGATACAAGGTTTCCGGAGGTCTTCATGGTGTTGGTGCGTCTGTTGTTAATGCGTTATCTGAATGGTTAGAAGTTACTGTATATAAAGATGAGAAGATTTATAAACAAAGATATGAAAGAGGTAAGCCTGTCACTAAATTGGAATTTATTGGTGATACCGATAAACATGGAACAGAAGTGCATTTTAAACCTGATCCGGAAATATTTGAAGATACGGTTTTTGTTACAGATACTCTAATTCAGCGTTTGAGAGAACTTGCATTTTTAACTCGCGGTGTAAAAATTATAGTAAATGACAAACGTCAGATTGATGAAGAAGGTAAAGTTTACCAAAAAATATTTCATTATGAAGGCGGTATAGTTTCTTTTGTAGAGTATATAAATAAAGGAAAGACTTTTTTACATGAAAAACCGATGTATTTTTACGGAGAAAGAGAAGATGCAAATGTAGAAATTGCAATGCAGTATACTGATGGTTTTTCAGAGTGCATTTATTCTTTTGCCAATAATATAAATACATTAGAGGGCGGAACTCATTTAATGGGATTTAAGATTGCACTTACAAAGGTATTGAATGACTATGCAAGAAAATATAATATTTTAAAAGAAGCAGATAAAAATCTTCAAGGAGATGACGTTAGAGAAGGACTTACTGCAATAATAAGCGTAAAATTGCATGATCCTGAATTTGAAGGTCAAACGAAAACAAAACTTGGAAATAGTGAAATAAGAAGTTTGGTTGAAACTGTAATGAATGATAAGTTTGCAACATATTTGGAGGAGAATCCTGCTGTTTCTAAGGCTATATTGAATGAATGCTTAACTTCTGCTAGGGCACGTGAAGCTGCAAGAAAGGCAAGAGAACTTGTAAAAAGAAAAAGTGCACTTGAATCTATGTCTTTGCCTGGAAAGTTAGCAGATTGTTCAGAGAGGAACAGTGGAAGAACTGAGTTATATCTTGTCGAGGGAGATTCTGCCGGAGGCTCTGCAAAGCAAGGAAGAGATAGACGTTTCCAAGCTATTTTGCCTCTTTGGGGAAAAATGTTAAATGTTGAAAAAACTAGAATAGATAAGGTATATAATAACGATAAAATGCATCCGGTAATAACTGCACTTGGTGCCGGAATTGGTCCTGAGTTTGATGTTAGTAAGATAAGATATGATAAAATAGTTTTAATGGCCGATGCCGATGTCGATGGTGCTCATATTCGTACGTTGCTTCTTACATTTTTCTTTAGATATATGCGTCCACTTATTGAAGAGGGACATGTTTATATTGCTCAACCACCGTTATATAGGGTCACAAAGGGTAAGGAGCATATTTATTGCAATACCGATAACGAGCTTGCTGTTGCTATGGAGAAAGTTGGCGGAGAAGCCGACAATGTTCAGCGTTATAAAGGCTTAGGAGAGATGGATCCGGAGCAACTTTGGGAGACAACTATGAACCCAGAGACAAGGACAATGTTAAAGGTTTCTATAAACGATGCAATTGAAGCGGACAAGATTTTTTCTATTTTGATGGGAGATAATGTTGAACCGCGTAGAGAGTTTATTCAGCAAAATGCACATAATGTTGTTAACTTAGACATTTAGAAAATAGTGGTTTTTCATGTAATAGGAAATTCCTCTAAAAAAGCGAGTGAAACGAGCAATAAAAGGGAATTTCTATTACCAAAAAAGATACATTAATATTTTGTCGCGAAGCGACATAGAGTGGACGAAGTCCAGCTTTTTTATGTAATAGGAAATTCCTCTAAAAAAGCGAGTGAAACGAGCAATAAAA
>CAZXFU010000078.1:0-5848 GCA_964640345.1 uncultured Eubacteriales bacterium | reverse complement strand
TGGCACATTTAGACCCACTTCATTTTCCTCTTTGTATAAAAATAAAGCTGTTTTATTATCAGCAGCGAAATTTGACACACCTATTCAAGTAATGCCGGGAGGGACGATATATGCCCGCGGTAATTTTTTCTTAAATCCTATGTAGGAAAAAAGAAATGTGGGGGGATCACTTAACACATTTTAAGAATGGTTTCTCTGGTGTAGGAAAAACCAAGGTTAATTCTAATAATGAAATAATACCCGAATTGCCTTTTCAGCAAAAAAGATTTCAGGGCGGCGTTGCAAAACGTTTTGATGTTTATAACAATGTCACTATCGAAAACGAACCTGAACAACAAATTATAAAACGCGAAAAAAAAGGTATTGGCTACATTTATATTCACGGACGTTCTACGTCTTATTATGAAGGTAAATTAACTTATAATATTGGATTAGGTAAATTTAAAAGCGAATTTTATAGCAGCAAAATCCCTGTTTTTTCAGATTGTGTTATTTTCAAAAGAATTAGTACTGCAAAAGATCAAGTTGGCAGAGTTTATGGTTCGACTGGTAAAGACACAATTCGTGATTATGACCCTGCCGTTATTGCAAATGGATATATTTTTATTAAACGATTTGAATACCAAAGTATTACAAAAAGTTCATTGGATCAAAAAACTGCATATAGACGAGATAAAAATTACTATAGTAAAGTTTTTCAAGAGTTATGGACAATAGGTCGACCAGATGACTTTGAAAAAAAATTATGTTGTAAAACTTGTGGGCAATACTATTATACTGGATATTTGAAACCTGCTGAAGACTCACCTTGCTATGTTTTACAAGATAATAGAACATCAGCAGTTGTTGGTATGTTTTATACATTAGATGATAAAAAAAGAGAAGTGACTAATCCGCAACATTCACAATATTTTAAAACTGAAAACATTGAGAATTTAATCAATTATGACATTATTAGATTTAAAGATTTAGATGTTACAGCATACGATTATGATTATCGTATTCTTTATTACCCTGAATATTATTTTGGTGCAGCTTATATTAATTACTATCAAGGTTCTCTTGCTGGCAAAAGATGTTCAGCTAGATATGGGCTAACTGAAAGTAATGAGCCTGTTAAGGTTAATGAATATTCTAAGAAAAACGATTTTTGGTATGCAAGTTACGCATATTTTATGCTAAATGTTTGTAATTACAATTCAAATTGGGTTGAAAAACCAAATCCAACAGTTAAGATTAAAAGTAAAATTAAACAAACAGAAACTCACCGGGAAGATTACAGATGGGAAGCAGTTGATTGGCACTCATCTAAAGGTACTTCTTATATGAATGATGGAAGTTTTGGTTCATTTACATTCCCAAGTGGGTCTAAGATAAAAAACATCATTGCTTATTTCTATGATGATGATACAAAAGATGTGTATAAAAAAAAATGTAGTTATGGGCTAGGTTCCTACGGCGTAAATGCAGGCGGGGCACCTCACGCAACCATGTCAAGTAGTCCTATAAGCACCACAGCGTCATACGGGCATTTAATAAAAGGGCCGACCGATGTTTCCCTCGAAGTAGCTGAATTTACTACTACTTTTGGCGATATAGGTACTCGCCCGCAAGGTTCATATATTTCTAATCCTGAAAATTCTCAATCACTAAGTGAAGATGAATTAGAAGAAAACGGCATTACGCCAAAAAATGAAAGTGAAACAACAGAAGAAGAAGAAACATCTATGAATTATGGCGGGTTAGTCGATCCATTTGAAATTACACATGTGTGGAATATGGCGGGGAAGTCATTGATAAAATTACAAATGTATATGCCGCATGTACTTTTGAATAGATTGGAATATCAAGATATACCAATGGATGAAGAACGATTATCTGAAAATTCTACTGAGAGTAATTTAGATTATGTAACTATAAAATTATTACAAAAAAATGAAGATGGTAGTGCAGACACATCAGGGGAAGGTGGCGGTTACGTTAAAGTTAACGATGAAGACTTTGTTAATAATTATGAAAATGCGTATTATTTAAAACAAGCCTATAAAACTGCACTATGTACAATATATAAAGAAGATGAAAAAGGTAAGGTGTATAAAGACACCTATGAGGGTAGTTTTTACGCGGGCTCTGAAAAGGTTTATTACAAAGACGAAAGCACTGAAATAAGACCTGGGGATAATTATTTTAAAAAAAGCGAATTACCAGAATCAATGAAACACAGTAGACGTAAGTTTAACCGAATAGTTCCAGATGATTCTGGTCGTCAATATAAAGATATTCAACAGAGACTTTGCGCGTCATATGGGAAATATTCGTTTTTAGCTGTAGGTAATAGAACAGGTTGGGCGCAATCAGTATTCAACAAATATATTTTCTTAAATATGTTACCTGATAAAGATAAGATATATGATGAAGGTGAAGATGATACTGATAGCGGTGAATTAGACAAAATGAATCTGCTAGGTGATGTACCACCTTTGTTACGGTCTTTAACCGAAGCTGATTTAGAACAACTAGAAAAAGATTATGAGGAAAGAATAAATAGGTACAATGTTACTTTTAGAATGAATTGGACGTACAAAATAGGAAGTTGTCCGTCTTATATAAAAGGCTGGGGGGAATGGGGTCCTAGCGGATGGTGCTATGGTGAAGGCGGTGATATAATTCGCGCCTCTCGTAATGTATCCGTACAATATCCGTGGAAATTGCTTCGAAGCCGAACCGTTAATGGTATCACTTATAACACCTATGGTATCGATCCTAAGCGGGGAAGTAATAATATTGCTGAAGACGCATGGGCGGATGCAGAAGCAACATTAGATGCTAATCCTTATACTACGTTTAATGATATGTATGGTGACGGGCGCCTATCCAAAATAAACAATGAACTCAAGAAATATAAATATACCGAAGAGGTGTCTCCAGTTTGGAAAAATGCTAACCTCCCAGGCGCTTATTTGCTGACTTTTAGTAATCTTAATAAAGTTGGGTCAAGTTATGCTGAATATCGTTTGTATATGACAAAAACAAAAGGTAAATTGCTTTATGGATATAATGCTAGTTATTCTATTTTACGCCCATGGGCGGGTAGCATTGTAACCGCCGCGGGTTGTTGCCCTTCTCGCGCAAAAAATGATTATTTTATTTTTGACGGACTTCGTACAGATAGAGAAGGGAATGAAAAAAAACCTTGGGCGCCTTCAGAAAATTTACCTCCCGCTCAAAATCGTTTTTATGGTTCAGGTGTAACATATTTAAATTTTTTAGGAGAAGGCATTTATCCTCATCCTGATGGAAATAAATTTATCTGTGTGTCAGCTTGGTTTACTGACGCATATGAAGGATTAGCTGGGATCGAATTAACGCTTAATAAAGACTTTACTGATTTTGCAGATAGAAAATGCAGCGCAGGGTTCAGCCAATCTTGTGATACAGCACTGATTACAACTTATAACATCGCAGGTCCTTTACTATCAACCCACAATATTTTTGTTCATGATGTAGATAGCTACAAATATCCTGTTAATAAAGGCGTATTTCCAATTATTAAAGCTCTTTGGCAACCTAAGAAAGATACTGCGATTTATAAGAATATAGAAAACGCGCTTTTTATGATCGAAACACAATGTATGATTGAAGGCCCTGAATATTTTTATTCCAGATCTGAATCAACTGTCCCACCAGGCTTCGAAACAAGTTTTAAAGCATATAAAAGTCGCGGTTTAATGGTGGCAATTAAATATAGAGGTAGCGATGAGTATAAGAATTTTGTGGTTGATGAAGATGACTTTATAGGTTTCTTTGATTACTTCAAACCACAAAATGAAAAACGTGAAAAAATTAATGTTAGGAAAGCCTATGATAGTTCCCCACAAAATATGCGTGAAAAATCAGGGTGGTATTGGGAATGCGAAGAAGCGTTTGGCTTATATGAAATATCCTCACCTTTTACTTTTGAAACACAATTAGCCGCAAAAATGAGTTTTAGCGTCCGCGTTGGTAACAATTCAGCGGTGTTATTTTTGCTAGCCTATGACATTGATAAATGGCCTGGAAATGTTAAGAGTGATACACCAACACATGACAAACAATTTCCTAAAATTTATGAAATCGAAGAATATTCTTTCAAGAGCGCTTATTTGACTGTTACTTTTAATGGTAATAATGGGGTTAAGCCTGACGGCAGATTCAAAAATTTTGTAATGGAAAAATGCCTACACCCTTTGACTAGTAAGAAATCAAAATCAGATAGGGCAATGAAAAAACTAGGTAAATCCTATTTTAAAGTTAGAAGTAAAGTTTATCCTGGTATTATTATTCCTACATCATATGTTGGTAAAACGGGTTCAGAGCTATTACCACAATACGTATTAGATGATAACCAGACAAATAACTTAAAAGTCAGACGCGGTGTTGTTCGCTTGGTTAGAACAAGAAATATGACTTGGATTGATTCAGACAATAAAACTATTGAAGGCGCGGTTGCGCAATGCGCGCTGTCTTACAAAAACCCTTTTAACGAATCAATAGATCAATATTACGTGGGTGAAACCATTTTACTTTGCTTTTATAAACCAGCTGGTAGCTACAGTTGTTCTGTTAGAAATATTCATATCCCCCAACAAATGGTATGGTTAGAAGAAACAGGGGAAATACAAGACGGCGGAGGTAATATAACCTATAATTTCAAAGAGCATTTGATAGATATCGTTTCGTGTGGTATGATAGATAACATCATAATAGAAAAGAAAGTGACTAAAAAGAATAATAAAGAAGAACAAGAAGAACTCTTTGAAGTGTTAGCTATTCCAGTTATTACGTCTTCTAATGACACCTATCTTGCTGTGTCACGAGATTGTGGATTAAACTGGGAAATAGCTGGTTATGTAGGACATGGTAATATGCAACAACTCGTTGCTGAGTTCGTGGAGAATAAACAAGATGGGTGATATTTTAGAAACAGTCTCTTTTAGAGACCATTTTTATGTTGTCACTCAAGAACGTCCAGGAAGTGACAGTACATTTACACTGGAGGAATTTCTCGACTATGATTCCGCTTCAAAAACGGAAAACGTAACTGGTTACGACTACTTCTATATTACTTCCTCTTCAAATCCTACACAAGATGTAGGACGGCAAATATCCGAACAAAAAGTTAAATTCTACCCAGTTATAGATGTTTATTCTAGCTATACGCCTACCGATATAACTTGGGATGTTGATGCAGCAAATGTAAATACTCAAAAAGTATTAGGAATGGGGTATTTTGTTGCTACATCTATCAATCCAGCTCAAAGCACCAAACGTGGGTTAGACTCACAACAAATTAAGTTCTACCACACTATTGATGTTACCTACGATAACCCGCCAAATATCGTAACCAATGTTAAAGGTACTTTCTTTTTTACCGCTATAAGTAATAACGAACCTGAAGAAATTGAAGAAACGTTATTTATTGAAGATAGTTTCACCGCGTTAGGTTCGGATGATCCTGATATCGTTATGGCTATTGTGCAGATTAAACCTACTTTTTCCGTTGACGGCGGCGGCGATGGCGGCGATGGCGGCGATGGGGGGTTAGCTGATGCAAGCGAGGATTTACTCAATTTCATTTACATTACGCCGACTTTTAAAACTGAAGAAACTATTTTTTACCAAACTATTTGCGCAATAGCCAGTTGGGTAGACAACACAAATGATGGGTTTGCAAGGATAAACGAAAAATTAGTTATTCATTTCACACATGAAAATGAAGAGCTAAATCCTTATGGTATCGATACTACAGTAAAGGTAAAAGATTTTCTAAAAATATCTACCGAACAGCTTGCAAATCTACTAGAATATG
>CAZXFU010000077.1:1756-5861 GCA_964640345.1 uncultured Eubacteriales bacterium | reverse complement strand
CCAGTAAGACTTGTGTTAAGGTTTGTATCAATAGCAAGTGCGGTATCAGTTGTTTTCTTAAAACCACCTTTGCCATTTATTTCTGGTGAAAGAATATTAACAAATTTTTTGAATAGATCAGTATCAAGAATTTTACTAACACCATTAATCAACTCTTTTACGGCATCTTCTGATTTTCTCAACAAAATAATTGTTTTCTTTGGTTGTAATATCAGCATAATAGCAATAGCCAAACGCAAACAAGACGATTTATAAGAGTTACGGTGTCCTTGATGAACCATAACCTTAAAGTTATATGGATTGACTATCCATTGCTTTATCCATTCGCTATGAATAGGCTCTAACAAGTCATAACCAGTACCTAACATTCTCCCAACCATGTGCGCTTCACAAGTAAGCAGATGCACAACTTCATCTCTTGTCCATTCTGGCTCGCTTGGTTTTGAAATTGGAATATCAATCTGTGGTTTTACCCTTGGAATATCAATTTTAATATTCCTTTTTTGTGGTAAATAATTCAACGGCAAGTCATGGTGGATATCTGTGCCAGAAATGGTTAAAAAGAACTCGATTATTTTTTTATTAGTTCTTTGTAAAATATACGGAGTACCAACTATTCTCTCAAAATCTGGTACGGTTAGATTAATTGCTCTTATCAATGCTTCATGCGTAACTCGTTTACTATCAAGAAAAGCATAATATCTACCATCATCAGAAGTTAATCTACCTCTATTTTGGTTTAAATAATGAATAAAATCAACATAAAGATTATATTCGTTATTAGTAGGTTTTAAAATAGCCATTACTATTGTTCACTTTCTAACTTTTTAACCAATTCAGCTTCAATAATATCATCTCTTAAAAGTTGTTCTTGACTAGCCTTTTCCTTTTGCTTCTCCATAAGCTCTTTAACTTCATTATAACGAGCAGATAAGCTAATATTGATATTAGTAGTAGTTGTTTCAATCTTATCTGCCCATTTGCCCTTGCTTCTATTTTTAAGAATAAACTTTACCGCATCAACATTTGGTGGCATTTTTGCCTTTAATGTATGCTCATTGCCATCTTTATCTAACTTTTGAGTGGTTACTTCTGCACCATCTGCAAGTTCCCATAACTTATCTTCTGCGTGTTGTAACCAATCATTATCACTAGGCATGACTAACTCCTTAATCTTAATGAGATTATAAAAGCAAACAAAGAAAAAGTCAATGGTTCTATCAGTTCCATTGACAGGTCAAATTTTTTAGCGTATATTATTACAAACTTGGAGTATGTACGTTTATAATAATATGATAACACAAAGAAAAATAAATGCAATACTCTATTTTAAACTTTAAATTTTAATGGTGGTTGTCCGTAATAATTTACATTTTTGCGCTCAAGATAAGATTGCACTTCTCTATCGCTTCTCCCAATTTCCTCTGCAATAATGCAAGGAGTATAGCCCTTTAGCCAAAGGGTACGCATAGTTTCAACTTGCTTTGTTGTCCATGGTTTTGGTGGAGTTCTTCTTGGCTTAGCTATTTTCAAATCAGTACATCTACGTTTAATCGCACTACCAGTTCTTTTGAGCGCACTACTGATTTCAAGGTAAGTTTTACGTTCTGCAACCATCTGTTTTAACTGGTTATCTTCATCGTTTGTCCATTTTCTTTTAAAAGTATAAACATAGGCTCTTTTATCAGCTTGCACTTTCTCAATAAACCAATCTGGCTCGTTTGGTAGTGTACCAATAACGTAATTGTGGAAGCTATTAATATTAAGGTGTTCAATCAACCAATCCCAAAATAAAGGAAGTTTGATAGTTGACCATGCGCCTTGTTTTTGCACTGGCAAACCATATCTAACCATAACTTTAAGGATATAATCGCCATTTTTAATACCCAATTTATTCAAAAGATTATACAAAACGTATTCATCATCTTCAAGGTAAACAGAAGTTAATCTTAATCTTTTTGCAATATTTAGTATAGTATTAGGTTTTCTTTTAATCTTTTTAGAAATAACATCTAACGGCAATTTATTATAATTCTCAACCAAGTATTTAAGTTTATCCTCGTTTAGAATTGTAACACCATTTTTACATCTTGTATCACCGATGCGATTTTTAATAGCATTAATTAAACAAAGAGAATTACGCAATTGCTCATCTTGTGTTTTTGTATCAATATCTTTAATATTCATCGCCATATTTGTTATTACCTCTGTTTGTTGCTGAACCTAACAAGTGAGTATTACTATTTGCTAATAATTTGAATTTTCTTGTTGCTTGCCATACTTGATTACGCAATCCTAGTTCAGAATTTTTAATAATCCTATCAGCAGTTTCACAAACAATATTTGCTCTGTCTTTTTCTTTCTCAAAATCTTCTGATTTTACATCTAGTTTCGCCAATGTTTCTAATTGGTCAAATAAAATATTATTAAGTTGTTCTAAGTCTTTTGCCATGTCGTTTTTCCTTTCTTTGTTTACTGCACAATGCGAATATCTTTTTTTTCTTTGTTTTTGTTGTTATCCGTCGTTCCGCACCTATTTCAAGTCCTCGTAAGCGCCTAAAATTTTCTCTTGTGTTTTATAATTGCATTCGCTATAAAATATCTCTTTTTTATTATACTTATATTTTATAAAATAATAGTTTAGTGCTGTTTTTATAAATCCCCAGGGATTATCTTTATTACGTATTTTGTAATACCAATACATTGATTTGTCTGTCCAATCATCAATCAATTGCTCACGATATTCACTATCGAAATTATTATAAATATAGCCGATAACCTTGTTATTGTTTAGTTTAAACCAGTTTGCAAAGGCTTTTTTGTCAACAAGTTTATAAATCAATTTGTATCTATTTTCTCTAAGCCTTCTTTGTTGCGCTCTTGATGCACAGACATGTCCACAATATCTAGGGTTTGTTTTACTTCTCGATATAAAAGGCGTACCGCACTCTTGACACATATAAGCACGTCTACCGACTGGATTAGTATAATACTCCCACATGTGAGAACCATTACAAAAATCGGTCGTTGGATTGTACATCTTAACTCCCACAGATGGTAGCAACTCTGCTAACAAAAAGTTGTTATAACTACTCATAAACTATAACTCCAGTTTACCCATTTCGTACGCTTCTCTAGCAGATTTAAAGAAATCAGTATTAAAGCCATTTGGATATTTTTTATAGTAATCTTTAACAAGCGCTTTTAGTGTATATTGCTTGCCTAGAATAGAAAATTGAGTATCATTATCAAGTTTAAGCGATAAGCCGTAATAAAGCACATCGTTAATCATATCTTTTTTATTACTATAGACCATCTCACCCAAAACACCCTCACTATCAGCAAATTGAATACGGTCATCTGCAACCATCATCTCGTCCGCAAAATCAACACTATCAATAGTTTGCACTGGTGAAGTGATATTACGTTTTAGATAATCAGTAAAACGTGTTAATGTATCATCAAGGCTAGGCTCTGGTAGCTCAAGATAATATTTTAATTGCCCAGCTTTTTGATTAGCGGTCATTAAGCAACCAGCAAAGTCTACATCCTCAAGATAATCTTTGCCCAGGTCTTTAAATTGGTCTGGTTTTTTGCTCATCAATGCAAGATATTTTGTGCCAAACATATCGCAAACATCATCAGTAGTAATTTTGCCATTAACAACATCATCTAAACAAAGTTTTGCGTTAAAATTGTTCACCTCAACTGGTTGATTAGCGTCGTAAAGGTAGTTTGAGATTGCAACATTATCTGCAGAACGAACACCACTACCAACAGAATGAGCGGTGGTGGTCGCAACTGGAGTAGCAACTGGAGTAGCGATTGATAAACCAAATTTATTAAGCATATCATTAAAAGAGAATGGGCATGTTTTCTCTTTAAAATATCTATCAAAAACTATCTTTTGTTGCTCGGTCAATCTTAAACTTTGTTTATCCACCTCGCTCAATATCCTTTGGTTACAACTAGATAAATCTGGAACGTTGTTTATATCAACATCATTGCCATTAACATCTTGATTATTCTCAAAAATGTACAAAAGATTTAGAAAATCCCTTTTTGTCATTTTTTTAACGACCGTGCGTCTTTGGTTCGTATTTTG
>CAZXFU010000077.1:0-1656 GCA_964640345.1 uncultured Eubacteriales bacterium | reverse complement strand
TTTGGTTCGTATTTTGATTTGTTGCCATTGTTATTTTTCCTTTCGTTCTTGTTGTTTTATTAGCCACAACTCAATACTAGCACAAAAACAAGTAAAAGAATTAAACTGGTGAACAAAATGTAATAATCTGTAACATAGTGAGAGAGCGTTTTTCTGTGCGATGGCATCTAAAAACGAAAAAAGACAGAAATTTTAGAAAAAAATCGTAAAAGTTGTTAGTGCAATAGGGGTTATTAAGTAAAAAAATCAAAAATTGTCGTAAAAAATCGTAAAAGTTATTAGTGCGTTTTGTTTAAAATCGTAAAAAATCGTAAAAAATCGTAATTGTTTGTGTGGAATTGGGGTAGTCCAGAAGAAAAAATTGGAAAATTTGAAAAAATTTTTGAGGGTAGTATCGGTATTTGGCAGGTCGCATTTTTAAAAAAGCAAGGGGAGGGGGGGGTGTATAATGCAAGCATATACTTGCTGCCAGTCTTTTGTATATCTAAGCGATACATTCCTATAACATATATTATATAAATAGCCTAAGTTATTGTATTTATTGAGGTTAAGACACTTTTTTATTAATAAAAGCATCCGTAAGCGCTTGCAAGTGTAGAACTCCATTATATTACAAGTTAATCAATCAACGTAAGTGCTTGTAACTTTAAGTATTTTATAAACATTAAACAACCTGTAATACAATTAACGTCAATGTTTTAAGTATTTAAAAAGCCTACAATCTAATAATAACAATTGTTTTATAGTAATTTTAGTATTTTATATATAAGACCGAATTTTTTTTATATTTTTTTTATATTTTATATTTTTTTTGTTTTATACCCCCTAAAAATACTCAAATCCCTCAAAACAATATTATCTATTAACTTCTAGACACTTCAAAACATTTCAAATACTCTCAAATAATGATAAATACTAAGCTTTAGCCTTTTTGATGTTACAAGAACACAAGCTTATTAAGCTGCTTATAACTATTATTACTATTGGTTTATATTGCTTTTTATCTTAATTGTAAATAATTGTAAATATTATAATCTTTTATGTTATTTTTATTTTTATTTGTGGTATTATATATATAGAGGGTAACACCTCAATAATAAAATTAAATAAAAAAAAGGAGGCAAAAACATGATGAGAACTTCTTGATGTGATTGAAAAGCTGGAACCAAGTAACCTAGAACAGATTAGAACTTATTTGGAACTTTGTTATTTAAAGTAAATAAAAAAAAGAAAGGAACATAACATGACAGTATATTATACAGCGATATTTAAAGATGTGAATAATAACATATATAAAACATTTACAGATTATACCTTAATAAATTTAAAAAGAGAGGTTATTAAAAATCTAGATGGATGTTGTTGGAATGATAAAGATGAAGTTGATTTACGCTCGTTTATTAGCATGTTTAAATATTTAGCAACAAAAGAAATTGAAGATGTACATGTTGCATCCATCGTATCGGATAACACAAAAACTGGAAATGTAAAATTTCAATATAAAGATATTAAAGAAAATTTTAGTGAATTAAACAAATAAAAAAGAAAGTGAGGAAAACATGAGTTGTTTTATTGTGAATTATGAAACTATTAACAATATATTAAGCGTTTATGACAATGTTAATATAAATAAAAATTGTTGCTGGTTAAAGGGTG
>CAZXFU010000076.1:0-6079 GCA_964640345.1 uncultured Eubacteriales bacterium | reverse complement strand
CTTTTATTTCTCGTTTCACTCGCTTTTTTAGAGGAATTTCCTATTACATAAAAAAGCTGGACTTCGTCCACTCTATGTCGCTTCGCGACAAAATATTAATGTATCTTTTTTGGTAATAGAAATTCCCTTTTATTGCTCGTTTCACTCGCTTTTTTAGAGGAATTTCCTATTACATAAAAAAGGTGGACTTCGTCCACTCTAAGTCCACCTTTTTACAGAAGTTCGTCTTTCATATCTTCGACTTTTTCTTTTCTGCCAAATAGCTTTGAAAAATTCATATGTTTTTTCTCCTTCTTTATTGGGGTTTCAACTTTAGACTTATCTGCTTTGCACTCTTTTATCGTCTTAACCTTTCTTCTGCCAAATACCATAACAAAGCCAAGATCTATTGCAGTAAATATAACCGTAACAATTCCTATTCTCAATATATTTTTTACACTTATAAAACCCAAGAGTATATAAATTAAAATACCTGCAATGCCAATTAAACATCCTGCAAATCCAAACTTTATGCAGTTAAGCACAAACTCTTTATCTCTATCCTTCAATTCAAAAATCTTGTCTTCGCTATAATCTACATTAATTAAAAGCAGTAATAAAGGAACTATAATCATTACAAATATCAAAGTCTGAATATAAAAGATTTTCAAATCAATTCCGACTAATAAAGCCACTAAAAGAGACAAAATAATTGGAAGTTGAAACATTATATAATATTGTACATAACTGTTAAAATAACCCTTTATCATAAAGCTTCCTTTTATTAAGCTATATATAGAAGTTAATTCCGTACCGGAAATATTTGCACTGGAGAACTCATATTCTAAAGATTTCTTTCTGTTGTGAACACAAATTGCGACATTAGTATACTTAAGAATCGGCAAATCTTCTATTCCGTCAATTACAGTAATCGTTTTTATATTTAACTTAGAAAAGCCTTCTATTATTTTATTTTTCTGTCTGCTGTTTACATTATAAAAAATAATATTATTGCAAATAGCCTGATAAAATTTTTCGCCTTCCAAAGCTTCGATTTCATTACCACTAACTGCATCAATATCTCCTTGGTAAATTCCAGCTTTTTTGGCAAGTTCCTTTACTTCATCTTTTTCCTTTTCACTAATAATTGTAATTGTAATTCCGGTCTTATAAAAACGTTGAATATATTTTTCATAATTTTTCTCTAAAAATCTATCGTCCACACAAATTACCGATGCTTTGCGTGCCTTTAATAAAGCATCGTATTTTTTTATCATAAGATTCGATTTTTTTAGAATATGCTTTTGTTCTTCAAGTTTTAGAATAAAAATTAATATCGAACCGATGGGAACTGTAACTAAGAAAAGCAATAATCCGGCGTATCCGGCATTACTCATTTTATCAATTATATTTGCCTTATCTGTAACAAATGAGAAAAACGCACCAAATATCATTAAAATCAATCCGATAATTCCGATTGCATTAAAGTATTTATGGAGCTCTCTTCCGAAATTTCCGTCACATAGTCTGTTACAATCTATTTTCTTTATATAACTTCCAAAATACGTATCATCTCCGGTACGAACAGCCTCAATAACTGCCTTTCCTTGCTTTACTCTCATACCTTGGTATACAATTTTTTCACTACCATCTTCAAATCTTTTATCTATAGGGTTGAAATATTTATCGAACTTCAAGGACACTTCTTCTCTGATTTTGCCATCAACAGGGACATAGTCGCCCTTCTCAATTATAATAATATCTCCCGGCACAAGTTTATCCGTCATAACCTTTTTTACTACATTGTCACGTACAACTTTTGTTTTTGTATTAAACATACAATTATATTTTAATTGCAAAGGGCGATCTTTAATAAGCATAAGATTTTTCCCAAATTCATAAATTCTTTGCCAAGCTTCATTTTCACTTAAGCCATTATATATGTTGTTAAAACCTGAAATTTTAGCCATATTAATCACCTCTCTTTTTAGGCAAAATTACCCTTATCATTAAATATATCGTCAAAATGCCCTTATCTATTAATGTTTTTACAGTCCTTTTTTCTACTTTAATGAACTTGACTGTTCTACAACATCGTCTATATCAAACATTTTATTTTTGCCTTTATATAAATAAACCAAAAACTCAATATTTCCTTCCGGGCCTTTTATTGGCGAAAAACTAAGTCCTTTTACTCCAAACCCGATTGAATTTGAAAAATCAATAACTTTTCTTATAACCTCTTTATGAACGTTACTATCTCTTACTACGCCTTTTTTACCAACTTGCTCACGTCCGGCTTCAAATTGCGGTTTAATAAGTGCTACAACTTCGCCGTTTTCTTTCGTAAGCATATACGCTACCGGAAGCACCTTTGTAAGAGAAATAAACGACACATCAATAGACGCAAAATCAAGTTCTTCTCCTATTTCTTCTTTAGTAACATATCTTATGTTCGTTCTTTCCATGCAAACAACTCTTCGGTCCTGTCTTAACTTCCAAGCAAATTGACCATATCCTACATCAACCGAAAATACTTTTTTTGATCCGTTTTGAAGCATACAATCTGTAAATCCTCCGGTTGATGCTCCTATATCCATGCAAACTTTATCTTTTAAGTCTATATTAAACTCTTTCATTGCCTTTTCAAGCTTTAATCCACCACGGCTTACATACGGACAAACATTTCCTCTAACCTCTATATTCGAATTAGGCGAAATCATTTCTCCGGCTTTATCCACCTTTTGCTCATCAACAAATACAACTCCTGCCATAATAGAAGCTTTTGCTTTCTCCCTTGATTCAAAAAAACCTTTTTCAACTAAAACAACGTCTAATCTTTCTTTATCACTCATATTCTCACCGTATTTTCCCATTAATTTTTAAAATTATATCTCTTAAATACGTCATTTGTCAAATTTGAGTACATAGAAAAAATCAAATTTATTTTGTTTACGTAAAAGGAATTTCTTGCATTATGTAGAATAACAATATAACTAGGGATATTTTGGGTATAAGTGGGGT
Organism: uncultured Eubacteriales bacterium; assembly: GCA_964640345.1. Taxonomy (GTDB): domain Bacteria; phylum Bacillota; class Clostridia; order TANB77; family RGIG9151; genus RGIG9151. The sequence goes on along the minus strand of CAZXFU010000076.1, from coordinate 3,076 downwards.
GAAATTCTTGGCTTTTTTAGATGAAGCTTTAATAGAAGAGATTAAGGCAGCAAACGATATTGTAGATGTTGTTGGAGAGTATGTTACTTTAAAAAGAACCGGCACGTCCTATAAAGGACTATGCCCTTTTCACAAAGAAAAAACCCCTTCATTCTCTGTTTCGACTGAAAAGCAGATTTTCCACTGTTTCGGATGTGGCATAGGCGGAGACGTAATAAAGTTTTTGATGCAAACCGAAAATATTGATTTTTCAGAGGCTGTTCAAATGCTGGCAGACAGAGCAAAAATTACTTTACCGGAAAATGATCCCAATATAGATTTTTCTAAAATAAAATATAAAGAAAGACTATTTCAAATAAACTTAGAGGCAGCTAAATATTTTAGAAGCAACTTATATTCTCCAGATGCAAAAAATGCACAGGAATACATAAATAAACGTCATTTGGATAATGAAACTGTAAATAAGTTTGGTCTTGGATTTGCCTTTGGATTAAAAAATGATTTATTTAACCACTTAAAAGATCTTGGTTTTACTCCTGAGGAAATGGTTGATTCGGGATTAATTATAAAGAACGAACATTCTTATGCCGATCGGTTTCGGCAAAGGCTTATGTTCCCTATATTTGATATAAAAGAACGTGTAATTGCTTTTGGCGGAAGAGTTTTAGACGATTCACTTCCAAAATACATGAATTCTCCTGAAACTCTTATTTATAATAAAAGTAAAAACATCTATGCTCTAAATTTTGCACGACGTGCCAAGGTTACAAAACTTCTGATGGTAGAAGGATATATGGATGTAATTTCTTTGCATAAGGCAGGGATAAGTAATGCAATTGCTTCTCTTGGTACTGCACTTACGGAATCTCAAGGACGACTTATGCGAAAATATGCACCGGAAATAATTCTAGGATATGATGCGGATGGAGCCGGTCAAAATGCAATTATGCGTGGACTTGACATCTTGACTGCATTAGGTTGCAATGTGAAAGTTTTAAAAATACATGATGCAAAAGATCCAGATGAATTTGTGAATAAATTCGGCACCGAAAAAATGCAAAAATTAATGGATAATGCCATTACTTTAGTAGAATTTAAACTGGCAAGTTTAAAGAAGAATATAGATGTTTCAAATACGGACGGTAAAATTGCCTATCTTAATTCTGCCGCTACAGTTTTATCAAAAATAAATAACTCTATGGAGCGGGATGTATACATAAATAAACTTTCGGCAGAACTTGGAATCGGTGTGGAGGCGATATATTCTGAGATAAATAAAAAAATCTTCTCGCCTCAGGTAAAAAGCATAAAAACACCTTACTTACCTGCAATTGAAAAAAGTGAATTATCAAAGAATTCTGATATACCAAAAAATGTTTACGATGCAGAGAAACTTTTAATTTTTATTTTATGCCAAAATGATAGGAAACTTTTTGAAGTTATAAAAAAATATATGAATTATAATAATTTTAGAGTTAATTTATATCGCAAATTAGCCGAAAAATTATTTGAATATTTTGAAAGTCAAAAACAGCAAAATATAATAGATTTATTCTCTGATGAGAATGATATAAACGTTATTACAGGAATTATGCAAGAAGACCATAATTTTGGGAATAATAATGAAAAAGCCCTTTTAGATGCAATTGATGTTATACGTAGATTTGATTTAGAAACTGAAAAGGCAGAGATTTTAGAAGGTCTGAAAAATGTTCCGCAAGGATCTGAAGCAGAAACGTTGGAAAGAAGGCTGAATGATGTGATTTTTAAATTACATTCAATTTCTGCCGAGAGGAGGAAATAATTTTGGAAGATAGAGAAAATAAAAAAGAAAGTATTCAAAAACTGCTTGAACTTGGAAAAAGCAAGGGCTCTCTTACTTATGAACAAATAATGAACGAGTTGGCTGGAATCGACTTAGATCCAGAACAAATAGACAAAATCTATGAGATTTTTGAATCAAACGGAATCGAAATTATTGATGATTTTGACGATAACTTTAGTGAGGATATGCTAAATGACGAGGAATCCGAAATCACTCTTCCTGATGGAACAAGCGTTGATGATCCTGTGAGAATGTATTTAAAAGAAATCGGTAAAGTTCCTCTTCTTACTATGGAGGAAGAAATTGTTTTAGCAGAGAAGATGGCTAAAGGCGATGAAAGTGCCAGAAAAAGGCTTGCCGAAGCCAATTTGCGTCTTGTTGTAAGCATAGCTAAAAAATATGTAGGACGCGGAATGCTTTTCCTTGATTTAATTCAAGAAGGAAATATGGGACTTATTAAAGCTGTTGAAAAGTTTGACTACACAAAGGGATATAAATTCAGTACTTATGCTACGTGGTGGATAAGACAGGCTATTACAAGAGCTATTGCTGACCAAGCAAGAACAATTCGTGTTCCTGTTCATATGGTAGAAACTATAAATAAATTAATACGTGTAAAACGTCAATTACTTCAACAACTAGGTCGTGAAGCAACACCTGAAGAGCTTGCACGTGAGATGGAAATGCCTGTTGAAAGGATTGCTGAAATAGAAAAAATTTCTCAAGAACCTATTTCAATAGATACTCCGATCGGAGAAGAGGAAGACAGTCATTTAGGCGACTTTATTCCTGATGATGATGCTCCTGCTCCGGCAGAATCTGCCGCATTTACACTTCTTAAAGAACAGCTTGTTGATGTTTTAGGTACTCTTACTCCTAGAGAAGAAAAGGTATTAAAGCTTCGTTTCGGTCTCGATGACGGAAGGGCAAGAACTCTTGAAGAGGTTGGAAAGGTATTTAACGTTACAAGAGAGCGAATCCGTCAAATTGAAGCAAAGGCTTTAAGAAAGCTACGTCATCCAAGCAGAAGTAAAAAATTAAAAGATTATTTAGATTAAAAAAGGTGGACTTCATCCACTTTACATAAAAAATAGTACAGATGACTCGAAAAATATGCCATCTGTGCTATTTTTTTATTTGTAAAGCTTTTTTCAACAGCCTCGAATTCCGACCTTGTTAATAGTTAACTTTTGAAAGAAGTCATTGTCATTAATAATGGTCTCATTTAAAATCTTAGGATATTTGCTAAGA
>CAZXFU010000075.1:0-6129 GCA_964640345.1 uncultured Eubacteriales bacterium | reverse complement strand
TGGAAAGAAAAACTTTAGAAAAGTACTTGTAAAGTGATGAAATTTGTCGGTAAGTAATTCTTGACAAATAATAGATTTTAGCTATATAATAGCACTGAGCGAAAGCTTAATTTTACAAATCGTTTACATGTTTATGCCAAAAGAAAAACGAGGTCCGGGTATGACCTCGTTTTTCTTGTATTGGATTTAACAAGCTGTTGAAATAAGTAGTATGTAAAGTACCAATACTAATATAACGATTTTTACAAATCGTTCCATGTACATCACCTCCTTCAAATGAATTAGGCGTATGCCATGATTATAAAATGCCATAAATGGTAAAATTAGTAAGTCGAATTTTGCAAACGACTTAAAATTTTTTTAATAATGTACCCGGATAATAATGTGAAAGAATTTCTTTATAATTACTTCCGTTTCTTGCCATTGCTTCGGCTCCCCACTGGCTCATTCCAACTCCATGTCCGTATCCGTATACATCAAATACGACACTTTGTTTTTTCATTTCTACATTGAAATTTGTAGATCTTAGTTCAAATATACTCCTTATTTCATTTCCGCTTAAAATTGTATCTTGAATTTTTATGTCTTTTACTCTGTTTCCTTCGGTCCTTGAAAGAATTTTTATTTTCCCGTTCAGTTTTTCGGTAGATATCACTTTTTGATTTTTATATATGTTTATTTTTTCAGCAACATCTTTATATAAAACTTCTTTTGAGGTATGAAATTCATTCATTATTTCTTCTCCCGGGCTTTCCACAGATACAAGATACGGTTTTTGACTTTGCCAAACGTTTTCAGAGTTTTCTGTTTTACCCCCGCTTGAAGAATGAAAAAAGGCTTCTATTGGCTCTCCAAGATATGTCAGTTCTTCACCTTTTGTTTCGTTTACAGCTTGTGAGATTTTATCATAGTATGTAGAGCCTGTCGGGTCTGTCCATGCTTGACAGTGTGAAGGATTATTGCATATATGTTTTTGAAAAGAAAATTTTTTCGAGGTATAAGTCCTTGCAGCGACAGCTTGGGCTTTTAATGCTTCCAATGAAAAGCCTGGCGACATTTCCGCAAGCACAACTCCTTTTATGTATTCTTCTTTTTCAAGTTCTACAATATCGTTTGTTTCTACAAGTGTAAGATAAATGATTTCTTTTTTATCAGTAGTGCTTTGGAAATCGGAATTTTTTGAAAAGCAAAGTACAATGAGAATTAAAAGTGCTAAAAATAAAATTTTTTTCATAGTTGGTCTCCAAAATAATAAAGTCTTTTTTGGGTTAAAGCTATTTCTATTAATATTTAAGTCAATCTTCAAATATGCAATTGACATTTTGAAAATAAAATTATATAGTTAATGTGTTAAAAATTTGAAAGTTATTACTTTTTGTTTTGCACAAAATTAGGAGGTTAATAAATGGGAGAGGTAATTGTTATTACGTCCGGAAAGGATGGGGTAGGAAAAACTACTTCTACTGCTAATATTGGTACCGGATTAGCATTAAAAGGTATGAAAGTCGCATTACTTGATACAGATATCGGACTTAGAAACCTTGATGTGGTAATGGGACTGGAAAATAGGATTGTTTACGACTTGGTTGACGTTGTTGAGGGAAATTGTAAAATAAAACAGGCGTTGATTAAGGATAAGCGTTATGAAGGATTATATTTATTGCCTGCGGCTCAAACTAAGGATAAAAACGCGGTTAAACCGGATCAAATGCAAAAACTTTGCAAGGAACTAAAAAAAGAGTTTGATTATATAATTGTTGATTGCCCGGCAGGAATTGAACAGGGATTTAAAAATGCGATTTCCGGTGCTGACAGGGCTATTGTTGTTACGACGCCTGAGGTTTCAGCGGTTCGTGATGCGGACAGAATAATTGGGTTATTAGAGGCAAATGAAATTAGAGAGCCTAAACTCTTACTAAACAGAGTAAGAGATGATATGGTAAAACGTGGAGATATGATGAGTACTGAAGATGTACTTGAAATATTGGCAATTGACTTGATAGGTGTTGTGCCGGATGATCAAAGTATAATTGTGGCTACTAATAAAGGCGAACCTGCAGTTACTGATAATAAGTCGCTTGCAGGACATGCTTATAGAAATATTGTCAGAAGAATTATGGGAGAGGAAGTACCTTTTGATGATAATAAGAAGCAGAGTTTTATTGATAAGATAAAATCATTACTAACGAAAAAAAAGTAGAGTCTTGGCGGAAGTAAACATGGCTGAATTGTTATGTTGATAATCCTACAATGATTATGTTGAAGGGAGTGTATATTGTGTTTGACAATATTTTTAAGTTTTTCAAAAAAGAAGAAAAATCCAAGGATTTAGCGAAAGAAAGATTAAAATTGGTTTTAATACATGATAAAGCCAATGTTTCGCCACAATTCTTAGAGATGGTAAAGGGCGAGATTATTAAGGTTATAAAGAAATATATGGAAATAGATGAGGATGCTTTAGATATCCAACTTACAAAGGTTAAGAGTGATGAAGGGGATAGAATTGTACCGCAACTTGTTGCAAATATTCCTATACTTAATGTAAAAACTGCAGATGTTGAACGTCTTAAGGTTGATAATAAAGAAGATAAAAAGGACGCTGGGGAGGCAGAAAAGAAAGCTAGTGAAAAAACTGAAACTCTTAAAAAAAATACTCCTAAAAAAGCAGCAAAAAAATAATGGAATTTACAGGGGATATCTTTTTGGGTATCCCTTTGTTAGTATATGATAAAAGGAGCTTGAAATGAATTTTTGGAAAATTGTAAAGAGTAGGGAATTTAAAATAATAGCGGTGGTTATAGCAATATTGACTATTGGAACTATTGAACTTGCAAGTGCTTCCTTTTCGTCAGATCCCGGTTTTTCTAATATAAAAAAGCAGGCTGTGGCATTTGTTATCGGGGCGATTGCTTGTGTGACAATCTTAAGCATAGACTATGACTTGTATTCCAGGTTTTGGTATGTCTTTTATGTTGTGTGTTTAATCATGCTGATTTTGGTTTTGTTTACGGAGGCTAAAAATAATGCGAGAAGTTGGTTCCAGTTTTTTGATGGGAAGATTGCGTTTCAGCCTTCTGAAGTTACGAAAATAGTTTTAATTTTGGCAATGGCGAAGATGCTTACTGAATTAAAAAAGAGGTCGTTTAGTGCAAAAGATATGTTTTTAAGAGTTATAGGAATGGGGCTAGTTATAGGAATACCTGTTCTTTTAATATTAAAGCAACCGGATTTTGGAACAGCTATGGTTATAATTGCCTCTGTAGTTGCAATGGTATTTGTGTGGGGAATTGATTATAAGTATATAAGGTATTCGATTATCGCTGTTGTAATTATTGCACCGCTTACGTATTTCTTTGGATTGTCATCGGTTCAAAGGAACAGAATTAATGTATTTTTTAATCCCAATTTAGACCCTCAGGGAGCAGGGTATCACGTACTTCAGTCAAAGCTTGCAGTTGGAGCTGGTCAGCTCTTTGGAATGGGGTTGTATAGCGGCACTCAAACACAACTTGAATATTTATTTGCAAAGACAACGGATTTTATTTTTGCTGCAATTGCTGAAGAAATGGGATTTGTTGTTGCTGCCAGCTTGATAGTTTTACTGCTTTTATTGGTTATTAATTCTTTTATGATTGCCAAAGATGCTCGAGACGAGGAGGGCAGACTTATCGCTGTAGGAATTGGAACGATGTTTGCTTTTCACATTTTTATAAATGTGGGAATGACAATGGGCTTAGCTCCGATTACCGGAATACCACTCCCATTTGTTAGTTATGGTGGCAGTGCTATGCTTACAAACATGGCGGCTTTAGGCATTTTACTTGGTATATCTATTAGAAAGACAGGACTTAGATTTTAGTTTTGAAAGACGAGGATGATAGAATATGAAAAATTCAGAAATTGAAAGAAAGTTTTTATTAGATATAAATAATATTCCTTATGATTTCTCAAAGCTTAATAAGGAGTTTATAGAACAAGGATACATCATATATATACCTGAAATAAGGGTTCGGTCGGTTTCAAACAAAGGCTTTTTTATGACTATAAAGGGAAATACGGATGATTCAACAGTCAGAAATGAAATTGAGTTTAAGATTTCTAAAGAAGCATATATGAAATTAATGGAAAGAGATGATATTCGAAAGGTTAGAAAGAATAGGTATACCGTTAATGAAGGAAATAATTTGTTTGAAATCGATATATTTGAAGGAGCGTTAAAAGGATTGGCTTATCTTGAAGTCGAATTTAACAATAAAGAAGAAGCAGAAAAATTTGTTGCCCCAAGTTGGATAACGAAAGAAGTTACAGATGATTTAAGATATCGAAACAGCTCTTTGGCTAGAAATTCTATCCCTTTAGAGAATTTAGACAAATAAACTGAAAGGAAGGTTAGTTGCGTGAAATTTTCTCTTACGGATTCTATTAGATACATAAAGGGAGTGGGACCTTCAAAGGAAAATTTATTTAATAATTTGGGTGTTTTTACAGTAGAAGATTTGATTTATTATTTTCCAAGAGATTATGAGGATAGGACGATAAAAAAACAAATTTTTGAATTGGTTGATGGAGAAAGAGTGGCTTTTGATGCTACTCTTAGCGGAAGTGTTTCATTAACTTCAGTAAAGAATAATATGATTTTGCTAAAAGCTAATGTAGTAGATTCCACTGGTTCTGTAAGTCTTACGTGGTTTAATGCCTTATATGTAAAAACGGCTTTGAAGCCGGGGGTAAAATATACTTTTTTTGGTCAAATAAAGCGTGGCGTAAATAGAATAGAGGTAGTAAATCCTATATTTGAAGAATGCGGAAATGAGAAAAATACCGGGAAAATACTTGCGATATATCCGTCAACAGCAGGGCTTACTCAAAACTCGATAAGAAGTGTTGTTAGAAATATTTTTGATGATTTGGGGAATAAATTTGATGAGTTTTTGCCGGAAAGTATAAGATTAAATAATAATTTGGTCGATATAAATAATGCCTTGTATTATATACATTTTCCAGACAATGAAGATAGTTATATAAAAGCAAGGAGAAGATTGGTTTTTGATGAACTGTTGTTATTACAATTAGGACTTATGCGACTAAAAAGCAGTAAGGCAGAGAGTAAAAAGGGTATAAAATTTTTTGTTTCGGACGAAGTTAAGGAATTTATAGATAAATTGCCATTTAAACTTACAAATGCACAGAATAGGGTTGTCGACGCTATACTAAAAGATATGAGCAGAGTAAAGCCTATGAACAGACTGTTACAAGGTGATGTAGGTAGCGGAAAAACAATTGTCGCAGCAATTTCGATGTTTAATGCTGTAAAAAATGGGTACCAAGCTGTAATGATGGCACCGACGGGTATTTTGGCAGAACAGCATTTTTCAGGACTTTCTGAGTTTTTTAGGGATTACGGTATTCGTGTTGAACTGTTATACGGTGGAATGACACCTAAGCAAAAAAAACTTGCAAAGGAACGAATAAAAAACGGCGAAGTAGATGTTATTGTTGGCACCCATGCGTTAATTGAAGATGATGTAACTTTTAATAATCTAGGATTTATAGTTACTGACGAACAGCATCGATTTGGAGTAAAACAGCGTAGTAAACTTACTGATAAGGGTAAAAATCCGGATACTTTAGTTATGACTGCAACGCCTATTCCTAGGACTTTAGCGTTAATATTATACGGTGATTTGGATATATCAATTATTGATGAATTGCCGCCTAGTCGTAAGTCTATTGAAACATTTTTAATAGGTCCATCATTAGAAGAAAGACTTAACAGTTTTATTACTAAAGAAATTGAGGCGGGTAGGCAGGCATATGTAGTTTGTCCACTAATAGAGGAAAGCGACGAAGAAAACTTTGATGAATCGAAGCCAAAGCTAAAAACGGTTATTGAAATTGCCGAGAAGTATAAAAAGGTTTTTCCGGGATACAGAGTTGAATTTTTGCATGGAAAAATGAAACAGTCTCAGAAAGATGAAATTATGCATCGGTTTAAAAATCATAAAATCGATATATTGGTATCCACTACTGTAATTGAGGTAGGCGTGAATGTGCCTAATGCAACTTTGATGATTATAGAGAATGCTGAGAGATTTGGACTTGCCGCACTTCATCAGTTAAGAGGAAGAG
>CAZXFU010000074.1:0-6163 GCA_964640345.1 uncultured Eubacteriales bacterium | reverse complement strand
AATTTAGAGTATGTAAAAGAACAATTAAAGAAATTATTATAACTACAAATTACAATTAAAATTATTTGTAAATTAATAATTTTATTTCCATTAGAGGGTTTGGGATTTTCCCACATGGGAATTTGTGCGGGAGTACAAATTCAGTGCTGGCTAGACACAAGTTTTACTCCCAAATTTAAAAATATATAAAAAGAGAACTAAATTATTTTGAAATCAACTTACGAACTTTTAAGTCCGTAAGTTGATTTCAAATGGAGCCAATGGTGGGAATCGAACCCGCGACCTATTGATTACGAATCAATTGCTCTACCGACTGAGCCACATTGGCATCCTTTTAGATTCTATCATTATATTTTTCAAAAATCAACCCCTAAAAAGCAAATAACATAAAATAGCAAGCTGCACTCCTAGTATAATCGGCATACCATAAACAAAAGAGTCATGCTGGGTTTTATGCCTAAAAGTATACATTCCTAAAATGCTCCCAATACTCCCTCCGACCATTGCAATAATAAACAGTGTCTTCTCTTTTATTCTCCACATGCCCTTTTGAGCTTTAAACTTATCTAATCCCATAGCTAGAAAGGCTGTTATATTAACAATTAGTAAATATATTAAAAAATTCTTCAAAAAACATTACCTCCTAAAACAATCCACTTGGATTTTTCAGTATTTCAAGCCTGATTTCTTCCATATTTTTTCCGGATTCCAGCATATTTGTAATGCCCTCTACTACATCTTTAGGATTTAATGAAAACGCTCTCCTAAAATTTATAATGTATTTTCTATATTCATTTTCTGAAAATCCCAATTTATCATAAATTGATTTTAGCATATTTATACGTGCAAAATTTTCATTTAAAATAAGCGGGTTTTCAATGATAATGCTAGCTATGTCATCCGAACTCAATTTACACTTTATCTTAAAAAAATCAATTACATCTTCCACTTCATGTGCAGTTGTGTCATTAAGCAATTTATTTCTTCGGTTTACACTTTTTATCTCATCGTCATCAAGACCGAGCCCATATAAAATATCATAAACATCACTACCTATCACGGCTATTTCCCTCCTTTTCAGATAAGTCTTTTAACATTCTTATACATGTAGATTTCACAGCTTTTTTTGTTTTACATTTCAATAATTTTTCGCATAAAATTTCCTGTATCTCCTTTTTGGGGATATAACTTCCTTTGATTATATAATAATCTCCCGTAGATTTAAAATACGAATCAGCAATTTTCATATAGTCAATTCCTACGGCAAAATCTGACAACTCAGGCATTTCTTGATCAATAAAATTCCCCTTGCCGTCAAACTGCATATTTTCATAATATTTTTTAGTTATCTCTATATACTTGTCCTTAGATTTCTTATCAAACATAACACCTAAATGTACTTGCGATGACTCCGATAAGAATACAAACCACCTTGCGGCTTTTTCTATAACCTCATCATCTGCCATATTCGGATTATCTTTTTTTAATACTATCGCCAAATCTCTTTGTATTCTATCTGCTCGTATCCCCTGTCTTATCTGATTTACAAAGAAAACATTATTTATTAACTCCGCCTCTGCCTCTCTACTAATATCTAAATTAGCCATCGATATTATTTTAGGCACTATATATGCATTGGGATTTACTCCGACCATAAAACCTTCATCATTAAAGCTCATATTGTCGTATAAGCCTTTTGTAGCATTCATTCTCTTTTCTTTTAGTATTTCAGAAGAGTTAAATTTCTCTGAAATGCAAATAATCCACCTAGCAGCTTCTTTCTTCGCTTCCTCTACTGTCAGATTTTCGTTTTTCTCTCTTACAGTTTTACGAAAAGTCCTATACGCATCTCTCAAAGAACTTCCTGCCATACTATTTATAAACTTATCCAAAATACGTTTTTTAGTTTCCTCATCTACATCTAAATCTGCCCTATTTAAAAGCTCTTCTGCCATTTCTATATTATCTACTATCATACTAATTGGAACACCTTTTTTTAGTAAGCGTTTATCTATATTTAATCGTCGAACATATTTTAAAAGAATACTCATATTCTCTCCGGCAATCAATAAATCCGGTTTATTTACAACATACCTATAAAGCTCACTGCTTTTTCCATTAGACTTTTCGGTACTTAATTCAAATCCGCTTGCCAAATCTGAAATCCTATTTTCTATTCCCAAATCTGTCAAAATATTAGGAACTTTATTCACAACATTATTAAAATCATCCGGTGTTGCACCCATCTTTTGAAGAATTCTTTGTTTCCTTCGGTCTAAAAAATCGCATATATCTGCTTGGTGTTTTAACACCTCAAAATTCATATAACCTATTATTCCGTATTTATTTTCTAATCCCTCTTTTTCAGCCCAATGTAAAACCTGCTGCCTAATCTTTATATCTTCGGGATTCATTTCTTTTTTAAAAACTTTCTTCTCGCCTATATAAATATCCGGCAAATTTTTTATTCTATTTTGAACATAATCTAATACTTTCTTTGGGATGGTCCCTTCAAGTTCATAAACTGTCTCTTCAAAGAATATAGCAACATTTAACATAAGATTATCTAATTCAGAATAAACAGAATACAAATCCTCCATACTTACCATATCCATTTTCCTTAAAACTTCAAGTTGATTTAGCTTTCTGAATCCGCCTCGAACAGTAGCATTACTCGGCTTTTCTTGTTTATTAGGCTTATTTTCTCTTAAAAACTGATCAATTTCATTATCTTCCAATACATGTACTGTGGGGTCTTCCACCCCTATACTTTCTAAAGACTTTATCATATAATTTAGCAGTTTTAATAGTCTTAGAGGATTATACACGCTATTTCCGAATTCGTCCGTCTGATATTTCCACCAATCAAGTAAGTGGTATCCACTTTTAGAAGAATTGTACTTACAACTAACAGGGATGCAGTTAAAAGCCATACTGTGTCCACCGGACAAAATCGGTATTATATGCTCAATGCTTATTCCAGACTCGTTAGTAAAATCCTGCCCAGAGTAAACACATTTGCCACTGAAATAAATATATGCAGTTTCAAACTCTTCAACTGTCAAATTTGCTATTGCACCTGATTTTGCTGCTCTTTTGTTGTTGCTTTCTACTGCATGAAGAAATCTTAAATGTCTCTTTTCTTCCATTTTTTCCCCTCTTTAATCCATTTTCCTTTTTAATCTTGAAAAATAATCTGTTGATATAACATAATCATTTATATTGGAAAGTTTAGCAAAATATTTGTTCATACTCTCTATATACTCTTTATACTCATCTTGATATGCTTCTCCACTCTTATAGTAAATGTTTCCATCATACCAACTTCCATTAGGGAAATATACATAACCGCCGTAATTTTCATCAAATGCGTCATTTCCCATATAGTAATTACATTTTTCTAAACCAAGCATATTAACCACTGTCGGCAAAATATCTATTGCACTTGTGACTTTAGTAACTTCTTTAGGCTTAATCTCCGGTGAGTAAATAAAAAACGGTGTTTTTTCAATAATTTCCGCTTCCGGTGTTCCTCTTAACTCAAGTATCTTGTTTTTATCACTTATACCATAAGAATAATGGTCAGTAAAAGCAACTATCACAGTATTTTTTAACAAGCCATCCTCATCTAAGCGTTTTAGTAACACCTTAAAAAACTCATCTGTATCATGTGCCAATAATAATGCGTTTCTAGCTTCTACATCTAAACTATCGTCAATAAGTTCACTATAGTTAACTAATGCATCCTTTAATTTATTATCTTCTGTATTATACGGAAGATGTGCAGAATAAGTTATTATAAAATCAAAGAACTTCTCATTTTCAGTCATCATATTATAAATTGTATCAGATTTAACAGTTTCACTGTCTTGTACACATTTTTCTATCGGTAAATAATCCATAAACGATTTGTAATCTTTATATCCAAACTGCCTGTGCATTACTGCTCTATTATAAAAATTTCTCGAATTAAAATGGAATGATGTTGAAACGTATCCATCTCTATCCAGCATATTGGCAAGTGCAAAAGGAAATAAATTTTTTGTAAAAATACTTGCAGATGTTTCAGTAGATGGGCAATAATATCCTGTATTTACCGCAAACTCCGCATTAAATGTATAGCCTGCTCCCACATTAGGCATAAAATGATTTGAAAAGTTAATTCCATTTTTCATCATATACCTTATCGTAGGAGTGTACTTATCATTAATCATCCAATTGTCCATACTTTCCATTAAAACAAGTATCACATTTTTATCTTTAAAAATTCCTGTCATTTCATTATCCTGAATCATTTTATTTTCAAAGAAATCCGTGGCATTATCTTCGTTTTCAGCTGAAATTTGATTTTCACTTGCAAAAGTCTTATAAATACTTTTAAATGTATACTGATAAATTCCAGCAATATTTAGCGATTTATTAGCATCTGCAAACTTATCATATACCAAAGTAGGCTTATCCCAAACCTCCCATGCTCCAACTTCCTTATCTTTCGCTATTGCAATACTCATAAATGTATTAACTGAAATTACGCCAAGCACACATATAATCACAGGTAAAATTCTCAAAATTCTGTTTTTTATTCTTGTATCCTGCCACAAAATACAAGTTAACAATATAGAACCGAAATAAATTATTGCCACAAGCACTACTTTTATATTTATGTATTGCCATATAGTCGTTATGTAATTAGACGCCTCAGATGTAAGAAATATGCTTTCAAACCATAAATACTTTGAAAACATCTTAAAACTTATATAATTTGCAAAAAACCAAAGTCCGAAAAGTAATGTGAAAATAACATAAACAATTCTACCCACTTTTTTTGACATAATAAATCTGCATGTATATACCACAAAAAAAATCCAAAATAAGTTAAATAATATAGGAACTGCTTCGTATGTATCATCAATACGTATTGGATTTAGTACATACCTCAAAATTATATCTGTTGTAATAAGTGGTAAAATTGAGAAAAAACAAAATAATACTAAAATAACTTTACTATTTGAAAAAACATTTTCCAAAAATTTTCTTACTTTTACTGCCATTTTTTCGCTCCCTTTTAATAAAATCTGATATTAGTTCTAGACCCTGCCCTGCAAGAAGTACAAACGCAAATACAATTATATATGAATAGCGTGGCTGAGTTTCTATTATGTCAAAGAGCATAATAAAACCAAATAATATTACGCAAATCAAAGAATTATTTCCACTTCTAAAAATCCCTATAAACGCTAACAGCATAATAAACGCATAAATAAGTTGAAATTCCACTGGTACAACACTTTTAATATTGATATTTGTGCCAACATATGCCCAATAAGTGCCTGAAGCATCGCCTGTCGACCATTGTGAAACAAATTTTTTTGCATAAAATCCAATCAACTCACTAGGCGATTTAGATAAAATTCTTTCTTCTACTTTCTCTATACATAAATCAGCCAAATTCTCGTCTTTAAGATGTTTTTCAACAAAATTTGCATCCTCATAGTTCCACATTCCGTTATTTTCAAAATTACTTCCTTTTAGTAATAAAGTTGCATAACTTGGCTCTGTTCCATCCCAAAGAGGTCTTTCAACAACACCTATCGATATTAAAATTGCACTTATAACTACAGTTGTTATTAAATATCCACCAACTACACTAAGTGAGTTCAATATTTTCCTTTTTTTGGTACACAGAACTAAATATATTAAAAATGCAATAAGAAAAACAATCGCAACGCCTCTAAACAAATTAGAAAAAGCCAATATCACACCTGTTAACGAAAAATATACAATTTGCTTTAAATCGCTTAAATCTTTTGACTTAAAAAACATTATTAATGTACCTATATATAACGGAATAGCCACATTTTCGGTGCATAGTACAGAAGTATAAGTTATAAAAGCCGGAAAAATTGCTCCCATCAGAACAACAAAAAGCTTGCTTTTCTCAGATTTTATAAAATATCCAATCAAAATATATAGTAAATACAAAGTAACAATGCTAAATAAAACATTAAGTATTTTTAATACAGCTAAAGTATTAGCTCCAAAGAGCTTCATAATACCCGAAATATATAAAGTCATCGGCACAAGATGAGGAAATCTTCCAAGATAATTATAGCCATTCATTTCTTCAAAATTTCCTTTTAAAACACTTGATGCTGTTTCATAC
>CAZXFU010000073.1:0-6180 GCA_964640345.1 uncultured Eubacteriales bacterium | reverse complement strand
CATATGATACTGTATATACTTCTTCAAAAACAGGAGATGCAGTATATGAGACAAGTAGCAGTAGCAGTGGTAGTACATCATGGGATGGAGATCATTCATATGCTCCGAAATCTTCATATCCTATGTTCATTCGTGGTGGTTGTTATATCGACAGCTCGAATGCCGGTGTGTTCTACTTTACCTACTACGAAGGCAAAGGTTACCCTAGCAGCGGTTTCCGTCCTGTTCTCGCGATTGTGAATCAATAAGTAATACTATAGAGGGGAAATAAAAACAGTTGAAAAACACATCCTTTTTTGATAAAATATTTGTCGGAAAAGGGTGTGTTTTTATGGAAAAAATTGAGATAGACATATCATGGGAAATAGCCGAAGATAAATCAATAGAAGAAAAAATAGGAGAAACCGTAAAAAGTGCATTGGAAGTAGAAAATGCGACATGTGACGTGTACTTAAGTGTTGTAGTCACAGATAATAAAAATATACAAAAGATAAATCTCGAGCAAAGAAATATAGACGCTCCGACGGATGTTCTGTCTTTTCCCGGATATGAAAAAGAAGAATGGGAAAAGTTAAAAAACGCACAAGACGAAATTATGTATATAGGAGATATTGTTGTTTCAAAGGAGCGAATTATTGAGCAGGCAGAAGAATACGGTACAGGATTTGAACGTGAATTTTGCTACTTAATTGCACATGGAATGTTACATCTTATGGGGTATGACCATATGGAAGAAACGGATAAAAAGATAATGCGTAAAAAAGAAGAAGAAGTTATGAAAAAATTAAATTTGGAGAGAAATTAGATGTTAAGAAAAGGGCAAAAAGAACTTGTTGAAACATATAGAAGAGGATATTGCGGTGTGCCGGCAATTCCGGGAGGCGGAAAGACATATGCTCTTACTCAATGGGCAGTTGAAGTGTTAATCGAAGGGATTAATTTACCCGGGAAAATTTTAATTGTTACGTATATGACGTCTGCTGCTAATAATTTTAAGCAAAGAATTGGTGCGGAACTTGAAAAACGAGGTGTTACATCAAGAGATTATTATGTTTCAACTATTCACAGCTTATGCCTTCAGATTATAAAAGAGAAACCGGATATGGTTGGAATTAATTCCGAAGTTATGGTAATAGAGCCGTTTCAAAAAGATGCACTCATAAAAGATGCGGTTACTCAGTGGAAAAGAGGCGAAGAAAATAAACGCCTTTATATGTATTATTTAGATGAATTAAAATTAAAAAAAGACGGATATGATAAAATAGCAAAGAAATGGGATAATGGATTTTGTAAGCTCATGGGTACTGCAATTTCCGATTTTAAAACTAATGAAATAACACCTAAAGAAGCTATAAAAAAGACAAAGGATTTGTCTAACGTTTCACTTCTAAAAGTTGCTGCTGCCATTTACAGTGAGTATGAAAAAAGATTAAAAAGACGTGGAATGATAGACTTTGAAGATATGCTATTAAAAGCTAAATTTATACTAAAAAACGATGAGATGATATTGAAAAAATATAGAAGAAAATATACTTTTGTCTGTGAAGACGAAGCTCAGGATTCTAACAAACTTCAAACAGATATTTTGACTTTGATTGCAGGTAAAAATGGGAATTTTTTAAGAGTCGGAGATAGTAATCAGGCGATTACGGCGACTTTTGCAAATAGCGATATGAAGTTATTTAAAGAATTTTGTGAAGGAAAAGATGTTAAAGTTTTTCATATTACTCAGTCTAGCCGTAATACGACCCAGATAATAGATACAGCGAATAATTTTGTTAGATTTGTTAGAGAAAGGCATCCGACCGAGGCTTGTAGGGAGAGTTTGTTACCACAATACATAGAGCCGGTCGGAAAAGACGATGCTTTTCCGAATCCTGTCATTGATGGAGACGGGGTGTTTTATGAGGAGTTTTCAAAGACACAGGATGAGTATGAGGCTATTGCAGATAAATGTAAAAAACTTTTAGAAGAGTTTCCGAATAAAACAACAGCGGTTTTAATGCCGAGCGGTTATAAAGTCGGAGAAGTTATGAGACTTTTAGATGCTCATAAAGTACCGTATGATTATTTGGATAATTTTGCAAAAGAACGTAATATTACGTTATTAAAACTCGGTTATATTATTGATTTTATTGCAAAGCCTCAGGACAACGAAAAATTACTTGATGTGGTAAGATGCTTTATAGATGAAGAAACACCTGGACTTGAAGAGTTACTTAGCGATCTTAGGTATGTTAATACGGAAGAACTTTTTTATCCGATCTCAGGTGAAATAAATGAGAAGTTAATAAAAAAGAGCTCGGCTGGGATTTTATTTTTGAACTTTAGAGATAAGCTAAAAGATTTTCTGGATTTTCCGTTTACTGTTCCGGAAAAGTTGGTTTTATATATTGCGGAAAAACTTAATTTTTCACGTGAAGAGACTGCTATTGCTCAAAAAGTTGCATCCGGAATTAAATTCTTGGCTGAAGAAAATTCCAGATATAAATTAAGTGATTTATCTTTTGAACTTTTACAGCCTAAAAATTCTTTTAATTATTTTACAAATTTAGTTTGGGATTTAAAAGGATATGAGGCTAAAAAGGGAACTGTGACTCTTGCAACTTATCATAAGTCTAAAGGTCTTGAATGGGATAATGTGCTGCTTGGGAGCCTTAATGCAGATGATTTCCCGACGAGTGTAAAGGATAGTTTTAAAGATGAACTGGTGTACTTAAAGTCTGCTTGTAAAAATCCATCGGCAATGATGAAAAAAGATTTAGCAACTATTTTAGGAGAAGATACAAATCGCGATTTTGTTCTTGAAGCTAAAATAGATGTTATTTCCGAGCGCGCAAGATTGTTGTATGTTGGAATAACCAGAGCGAAAGAGAGACTTTTTATTTCGGGTGTAAGAAATTCAAAGGTTAAGATATCCGGATATTTTGATGCGTTGACCGGTAAGATATAGAATCAGGTGGTGGAGAAGTTGGTAGAGCTAAAGGATAAAAAATATTTCTATTTTACTCAGAATTCGCTTAGTACTTTTAAAAATTGTCCGTTTAAGTTTAAGAAAAAGTATATAGATAATGTTAAGTGGCAAAATGACGATGACTTTTTGACTGAACATGCTGAGTTTGGTACGGATTTTCATAAAATTGCCGAGAGGTATTTTATGGGGATACCTATTTTTGAGGAGAGTTTTAAGGATAATGCCGAGTTATATAATGCTTTTTGCAATTTAAGAGAGTATTTTCCATTAAACAGCGATTTTAGTTATTATCCCGAGTATTCTATAAGATATTCTGACGGATTTGTGAGAATTGAGGCAAATATAGATTTAATAATAGACAAGGGAGACAGTATAGAAATTTGGGATTGGAAAACTAATGCAAAGAGTAATTCCGAAAAGTATGAGAAATCTCTTCAGACTAAAATTTATATGTTTGCGTTAAAAAAATGTGCTATGACTTTATTTGGTAAAGATTTTAGCAATGTAAAAATGATATATTTTAGTCCGGAAAGAAAAGAAGAAATTGCCAAAGTTACATATTCTGATGAAATGTATAAGAAAGATAAAAAGGACATAACAGAGTTGGTAGAAAAGGTGTATAATTTTAAATGGGAAAGTTTTGATAGAAGCTTGTATTTGAAACATTGTAAATTTTGTGAATTCAAGTTGTTTTGCGAGAGTTCTCATGAAGAAAATAAGTATGAGTTCGGAAGACTTGAGTGGGATGAGATAAGCGAGGTTTATTAAGGAGGATATAAATATGTATACAAGGAAACTGAGATTTATGGATTCATTAAAAGAGTTAAATATACCTAAAGAGGATTTTGTTATATATGGCAGTGCTCCTATGGTGCTTCGAGGATTAAAAGAAAAAAACAATGATTTAGATGTTTTGGTTACGGATAATTTGTGGGAAAAGTTAAGCGTTAAGTATCCAAATAATATTAATGGAGATTATATAGATATAAATGGTATTAGTTTTACACATTCGGATATGGATTTTTTAGGAAAAACAGAGGATGTTATAAAAAAGTCAGATATTATTGACGGATACCATATTTTGAGTTTGGAAGAGACAAAGAGATGGAAAGAAAAACTTGGCAGTGAAAGACATTTGAAGGATGCTAAGATTATTGAAAGTTATTTAGACAAGTTGGAGAAAAAGTTATAATTGTTAAAAAGGAGATATGTTTTATGGATAGATTAGTAAAAGGATTTGCATTTGACGGACAAGTAAGGTTAATTGGGGTTATTTCAACAGATTTAGTACAAAAAGCACTTGATATTCATAAATTATCTCCTGCGGGAACGGCTGCTCTCGGAAGATTACTTACTGCCGGAGCGATTATGGGAAGTATGATGAAAAATGATGACGACAGACTTACACTTATTGTTAAGGGAAATGGTCCACTTGGCAATATTGTTGTATGTGCGGATAGTAAAGCTACCGTAAAGGGATATGTTCAGAATCCTATGGTTGACGTTCCGCTGATGGCTGACGGAACTTTAGATATAGGAACAGCTGTCGGGAGAGTAGGATTACTTACCGTTGTTAAAGATATTGGCTTAAAAGAGCCTCAGGCAGGGAGTGTTGAATTAAAAAGCGGTACAATTTCCGATGAACTTACAGATTACTTTTTAACTTCGGAGCAGATACCGTCTGTTATACAGCTTTCTGTTTCTGTAAAAAAAGATGCGACTGTAAGTTGTGCTGCCGGATATTTGCTTCAACTTATGCCAAATACCGATGTTGCAATTATAGATATGATTGTTGGTAGAATAAGCAATATGAGACCTATTTGTGAACTTTTAAAAGAAGGTTTCTCTATTGAAGATATATTAAAGGCGATTTCCGGAGATGATAAAGTTACCGTTTTAGAGGAAATGGAGCCTAAGTTTTTATGTGACTGCTCAAGAGAGCGTATGGAGCAGGCGTTAAATACTATTTCGCCTGATGAGAGAAAAAGAATGCTAGAGGAGGATGGGAAAATCGAAATGAAGTGTAGTTTTTGTGGAAAAGTTGAGAGATGGAGTAAGTAAAAATAGGAGCGTGATGTAAAAATGGAACAGATGATTGAAATT
The DNA here is from genome assembly GCA_964640345.1 of uncultured Eubacteriales bacterium. GTDB lineage: Bacteria > Bacillota > Clostridia > TANB77 > RGIG9151 > RGIG9151. The sequence goes on along the minus strand of CAZXFU010000073.1, from coordinate 1,103 downwards.
TTGAAAAAACAGCTTGAAATTTATAAAGAAATACTTAAGATTTCCGAAGACAAAACCGATATTATTGTGGAAGATAAAGTAGATCAGTTAAAGCCTATGGTAGATAGAGAAGAAGCTTTAGTCGGTCAGTATATATCTTTAGAAAAGCAGAGAATCGGGATAATAAAAGATTTTGCTAAGTCAAAGGGAATTAATAAAGTGTTAAAAATCGATGACTTGTGTGAGTATTTTCCAGACTATGCTTCTACGATGAAAGATTTAAAGAAAGAGATTTTAGAAGTTACTAAAAGAATAAAAATAAAAAATAGTTTAAATCAAGAATTGGTAAAGAATTCTTTAGATTATATAAATTTCTCGGTAGGGCTTATTGCCGGTACAAACAGAGGAACAGGTACTTACGGAAGAGAAGGAAATCAGTTAAAAAGTGAAGCTAGAAATTTTTTCGATTTATCGTTGTAAAATGAAGTTAGATATAAAAAGTCGTTAAGAATTTTAGGTAAGAAGATAAAAAGGTCGTAAAAAATGGGGTGAGAGGATGTTAGCTTTTAGTAGAGCAATTACAGGACTTAGAACAGCAGAGCAGAATTTATATGTTACGAGTAATAACCTTTCTAATGTTGAAACGGAAGGTTATCACAGGCAGCGTTTAGTGCAAAGCGAATTACAAATGACGTCGAGAGGTAATTTTAGCGTAGGACTTGGTGTAGATGCGAGTCATGTCAAACAAGTAAGATTGGAGTATTTAGAAACTAACTATAGAAATGAATTACCGGCTTTGGGCGAGTATAATATGGAGTCTCAAGTGTATAGTAGTTTGCAATCTATTATAGGTTCTGACGGCTCTTCAATTCAAGACACATTAAGCAATTTGTGGGAATCTTTTAATGAGCTTTCAAAAGAGTATACTACTTCTGTCGCCGGCGGATATTTAAGAGAGAATGCAGTTGCATTGGTTGGGGAATTTAATGCAATAGAGGACCAACTTGTAAAAATGCAAAATGAGTTGGATATAGAAGTGGATAATGTTGTTGAAAAAATAAATGATTATGCTGAACAGATAGCAAGTTTAAATGAGAGGATAACAAGTAGTGAGGCAGGAGGAG
>CAZXFU010000072.1:0-6214 GCA_964640345.1 uncultured Eubacteriales bacterium | reverse complement strand
TTTTAGATCTAGCTAATATGATTTAATTTGTTAAAGATAGAAGGGCGTATTTGTTTGGAATAGTGAATGTGATTTTATATGCACTTGCTGTTTATGGGAATGGGTTATATATAAGTGCTGCATACAATATTTTATACAGCGGTCCTGTTTTAATATACGGTTATATTCATTGGGGAAAGATGGAGAATTCCGGAGCCGACGGAGTAAAGGAATTTGGAGTGATTGGAAAAATCATGGGAGTAATTTTGATGGCTATAGCCGTTATTGTATTAGCACTTTTTTCCGAGAAAATTCTTGGAGGAACAAACGTGTGGATGGATTCGATTGTGTCTGTTTGCGTTTGTGTTGCAACATTTTTACTTACGCAAAAATACATTGAGCAGTGGTTGCTTTTTGTAGTATCAAATTTCCTTGGAATTGTTTTATTTTTTCCGAAAAACTTTGGCGATATGGAAAATATAGACTTGTTCACTATGTGGTTTGTCTATTTCATAAACGCAATTTACGGATATGTTACATGGAAAAAATCTTTGAGAAAGGATTGAGTTACAAATGAGAAAGGCTTTTGTGGGAATTATCAGTGCGGCACTTTTATTAAGTGTATGTGTCGGAGTTACATCGTCTGAATACCAAAAAAATTATGTTGAGACTTTTACTCCCGAAATAAAAAATACAGATGAGGTTATGAACGAGTTTTTTAGGCAAGAAGAAGCTGTAATTCCCCCTGTTGAAGAGGGAAAAGTTTATGACGGGGTTGTGTATTTAACTTTTGACGATGGACCTGTACCTGACATTACATCGCAAATTTTGGATACATTAAAAAAATACGATGTTAAGGCTACTTTCTTTATGATAGGAAGTTACGCAAAGAAAAATCCGGATATGGTAAAAAGAGTTTTTGAAGAGGGACATACTGTTGCAAGTCATACATATACTCACCAAAAATCTATGTTTAACTCTTTAGATGCCTTTAAAACTGAGATAGATAAAAGTATAGAAGTGCTAGAAGAGATTACCGGCGAGAAAACTAAATTTATAAGAATACCTTATGGAACAAGTATTGGAAAATCATATAAAGATTATATTGCGGAAAAAGGGTTAACTGTAGTAAAATGGAACTGCGAAAGTTACGATTCGCGTACTAAGACAAAGACACCTGAACAAATTTTAGAAGGTGTTAAAAATACGAAACCTAAAAAGGGCGATGTTATCGTTATTATGCATGATACTTATGGAAAGCAAAAAACAGCTGACGCTTTAGCCGGTGTTATTGAATATTTTCAGAGTATAAATTACGAGTTTAAGAGATTTGAGTAGAAGGAGAAGAATACATGGCAATATGGGCAATTTCCGATTTTCACTTGTCTTTCGATGTGGATAAGCCTATGAATGTTTTTGGAGAAAATTGGGATGGATATGAAGAAAAACTAAAAAGCAATTGGATTATGAATATAAAAGAAGAGGACACTGTGCTTATGGCAGGTGATTTCTCTTGGGGAATGTATTTAGATGAGACTGTTTCGGATTTTAAGTTTTTGGAGGAGCTTCCGGGGAGAAAGATTATGATAAAAGGAAATCACGATTATTGGTGGGAGACTCTTAGTAAACTTAATGCTTTTAAGGTGGAAAACGGGTTTAATTCAGTTGAGTTTTTGCATAATAATTTTTGCGTTGCCGAAGGAATTGCTGTTTGTGGTACAAGAGGTTGGGAATTTGGTGCCGGCGAAGTTACAGGCAAGCAAGACAAAAGAGTTTATGAAAGAGAAAAAGAAAGACTTATTAGGTCACTTTCTTTGGCTAAAAAGACAGGATATACTGATATTATCGCAATGTTACATTATAATGTCGGTATTAACGATGAGTATATTGAGATACTAAAAAGATTTGACGTAAAAATGTGTATTTTCGGTCATTTACACGGTAGGGCGGATTTTTTAGAGTATGAAAAAGACGGAATTAAGTTTAAATGCACGTCATGTGATTTGATAAATTTTATGCCTATAAAAATTGTGTAATTTTTGATAGAGTGAATGTTTTAGAGTAAAATGCTTATGATACTCTGAATAATACTGATATAAAGTAAAGGAAAACGAAAAAATCATGTATCTTTTTAATAAAGATGATGCTTTTAGTGATGCTCATAGACTTAAGTAAACAGTAAAACATGAGTTTGGACATGTATTAAGATTGGTATGAAGAAATTTTTATTTAATATATTGATTTTTCCAATTTAATATCATAAAATAAAAGCGACAGATTTTAAACATAGGAGGAGCTAAATATGTATTTATTTGGTAAAGTTACAGTAATTCCTAAAGTCCCTGACAGGATAAGTAGGCTTGAAGAACTTGCATACAATTTATGGTGGTCATGGAATACGGAAACATTAAAATTATTTAAGGCAATTGATATTGATTTATGGGATGAATGTCAGAAAAATCCTATAAAATTTATTAATAACGTTGAACAATCTAAACTAGAAGAAGCAGCAGTTAACGAAGATTTTTTGTCGCATTATGATTTAATTCTATCTAAATTTGATTCTTATATGAATGATACTAATACATGGTTTAATAAAACATACCCAGAGAAAAAAGATAACAAAATTGCATATTTTTCGGCTGAATACGGCCTTGACGAATCGTTTCCGGTTTACTCGGGCGGACTTGGTATACTATCCGGTGATCATTGCAAATCCGCAAGTGACTTGGGGCTTCCTTTTGTTGCTGTTGGACTTTTATATAGGCAGGGTTATTTCAACCAAAGAATTAACCGAGACGGTTGGCAAGAGGCGTCTTACACAGAACTTGATATAAGTGAGTTGCCCGTAAAACCTGTTCTTACCGATAAAGGGGAAGAGTTAGTTATTAATATTGACTTCCCGGGCAGAGTTGTGTTTGCAAAGGTTTGGCAGGTTAATGTTGGCAGAATTAAGTTATATATGCTTGATACTAATGTTGAGTCAAATTCTCAATATGATAGAGATATTACCGCAAGATTATATGGCGGAGATCAAGAAATGAGAATTCAGCAGGAAATTTTCTTGGGTATTGGCGGATTAAAAGTTTTAAGAGCTATGGGAATTACGCCGACTGTTTATCATATGAATGAAGGACATTCTGCGTTTATTTGTATAGAGCTTATCAAAAATTTAATTCAAGAAAAACAATTGCCATTTGCCGATGCTAAGGAAATTGTTTCTTCATGCACGATATTTACTACGCATACACCAGTTCCGGCCGGAATAGATATTTTCCCGGTTGCTTTGATGGATAAATATTTTGGAAGCTATTGGAACCAAATGGGAATAAGCCGTCATGAATTTATGGAAATGGGTATGTCACAGTCAAGCGATGCCGGTCAAAGCTTTAATATGGGAGTTTTGGCACTTAAGGTTGCAGGTAAGAAAAATGGTGTAAGTAAGCTCCATGGTGAGGTTTCAAGAGACATTTTTGGAGACGTATGGCCTTTGGTTCCTAAGGAAGAAGTGCCTATTTCTTATGTTACTAACGGTGTTCATACTTTAACTTGGTTAGATAATAATTTAAAGAATTTATATGATGAATACTTGCCTACCGATTGGGAATCAAATATTTCTTGCTCAAAGACATGGAAAGCTATTGATAAAATACCTAACAGAAAGCTTTGGGAACTTCATCGTCACAGCAAGGCAAAACTTTTTGAGATGGTTAGACAGAATGTAAAGGAACAAATGGAACGCAATGGAGAGCAACCGGGAGAAATAATGAAGGTTGATAATATGCTTGATCCTGATGTTCTTACAATAGGTTTTGCAAGGCGTTTTGCGACATATAAACGTGCCAATTTGATTTTTAGAGACATTGAAAGAATAAAAAGAATTTTGGGAAATCCTGATATGCCGGTTCAAATTATATTTGCCGGAAAGGCTCATCCTGCTGACAGACCTGGTCAAGAGATCATAAAGAATATTTATGATATAAGCAGGATGCCTGAATTTAAGGGCAAGGTAATTTTGCTTGAGAATTATAATATGAATGTTGCAAGGTATTTGTTACATGGCGTTGATATTTGGATGAACAATCCTAGAAGACCTCTTGAAGCGAGCGGAACGAGTGGTCAAAAAGCTGCGATTAATGGTGCTATTAATTTTAGTATCTTAGATGGCTGGTGGATTGAGGGTTATAAGAACAACAGCGGTTGGTCCATAGGAAAGAATGAGTATTATTCAAGCTTAAATCATCAGGATAATGTTGACAGCGATAGTATTTATACGACTTTAGAAAAACAAATTGTTCCACTTTATTATACGACCGATGTTAACGGAGTTCCAAATGATTGGGTTGAAAAGATGAAGGCGTCGATTAAAGTTGTGGCACCTGAGTTTAGCACAGAGAGAATGCTTAAAGATTATACAAATGATTATTATATTCCTCAGATTGAGAGATATAACTCAATAATGCAGGATAATTATGCTAAAATAGCCGATTTGTGCAAGTGGAAAAATTATATTTCTCAGAATTGGGAAAATATTCATATAAATCCTATAAATCTTACAGCTTATGAAAACACACCGATTTGTGTAAATCAAAGTATTGCTCCGGCGTGTCTTGCTTATCTTGGAAATATCGATCCTAAAGATGTTTCTGTTGAGGTTTACTACGGAAAGATTTCAGATGATGGGGAACTAAGAGAGTCTGATTCTTGCCCTATGAATTTAATTCAGAAGAATGGGGATATGTACGAGTATAAGGCAGAGATACCGATGAAAAACGGTGGTAATTATGGGTTTACGTACAGAATTGTTCCAAAGAATAATATGCTTATTAATAAGCAAGATATGGGGCTTGTAAAGTGGGTCTTGTAAACAAATAAACGGGGTTGTAAAAAATGAAGTCTCTGAAAAAGTATCATTTTTTACAACCCTGTTTTTTAGTGAGAAAAAATTGGAAAACACATTGAAAAATTATGTAAAAAAATATACAATAAATTTGGTTTTAAAATTGCTTTGGAGGAGGAATTGTATATGCTTACTTTTTGCACGGCGATCTTGTACATGAAAGTTAATGAAAGTGATCGGGATATTCCTCTGCCCATGTCACGCTGATTTAATTTCTTTTGGAGGAGAGATGTAGTGTGATAGAAATTTTTAAGACTATTGATAATAAATTAATTAGATTAGAAGAATTTGAAGATGGGGCGTGGATTAACGTTACAGCACCTACTGTCGAAGAACTTGAGCTTATTGAAAAAAAGTTTAAGATTGAACATTCATATTTTACTTCGGCGATGGATACGGAAGAGCGTTCTAGAATTGAGGTTGGCGAAGGAAATCAAACGTTGGTTATTGTCGACGTACCGTCTATTGAGAAAAAAGATGATAACATAATTTACAATACTATCCCACTTAGTATTATTATACTTCAAACTTGTATAATTACTGTTTGTGCAGAAGAAAATTCTGTTATTAATGACTTTACAGATAATAGGGTAAGAGGCTTTTTTACGAATTACAAAAACAGATTTGTGCTACAAATACTGTATCGTGGGTCATATACATTCGTTCGTTACTTAAGACATATTGATAAAATAACAGATAGAGTAGAAAAGCAATTGTATAAATCTATGGGAAATGATGAATTACTTGATTTGCTTGCACTTCAAAAGAGCATGGTTTATTTTTCTACATCGCTAAAAGCAAATGAGTTGGTACTTGAAAAAATGCTAAAACTTGAATATTTGAAGCAGTATCCTGATGACATGGATTTATTGGAAGATGTTATTATCGAAAACAAGCAGGCTATTGAGATGACAAATATTTTTAGAGGAATTTTAAGTAGCACAATGGATACTGTTGCGTCTATTATTTCAAATAATGTTAATAACGTCATGAAGTTTTTGACATCTGTTACAATTTTGATTACTATTCCTACGCTCATTACGAGCTTTTACGGAATGAATGTGCATCTGCCGTTTTCGGAGTCGCCACATTCATATTTGTTTGTTATATTTATTTCAATATTGATTTGTGCATTCCCGATATATTTCTTATATAAGAAAAAGATGTTTTAGGGTATAAAGCAGTTGACAAACGAATAATGTTTTTATATAGCGTTGATACAGTTTGAATGAATTTGACATATATCTTACCTCTAATTTCATTTTTTTCCATAAAAATAATCTGTCAATGATTTTTGAAAATGTCCCAAAATTTGTTTAACATTAGCCCTAAAAT
>CAZXFU010000071.1:0-6595 GCA_964640345.1 uncultured Eubacteriales bacterium | reverse complement strand
CGACGTGAACGGCATAAGCCTTTGAGTTTTAAATTGTTGATGTCTCTAGAAGAAAATGGTTGGCAAATTTGGGCAAATATGAAAGCTGTGTTTACTCCGCTTTCAGCATATTCGTTCTTGATATTTAACTTACTTTGTGCACCGTGTTTTGCGGCTATGGGTGCGATTAAAAGAGAAATGAACAGTGCAAAATGGACATGGTTTGCAATTGGATACCAATGTGTGTTTGCATATATTATTTCATTTATGTTTTATCAATTCGGTATGTTCTTCATGGGTACAGGAAATGCTATTTGTACATTAGTTGCAGTAGTGCTTCTTGCCGGAATGGTTTATATGTTGGTAAGACCGCCTTATAAGGAGAGATGATTATGGGTACAGCTTTAGTTTTAGGAGTACTTGTGGTGATTGTAGCTTTAATTATTGCAAAAATGGTTAGAGACAATAAAAACGGAAAGACTTCATGCGGGTGCGGATGTAGTGGCTGTCCGTCCGAAAAAATTTGTCATAAGAAGTAATTATGATATGCTAAAGAAATTTTTTCATTAAGGTTGACAAAATTAAGCATTTTTGATATATTGCTTACATATTGATAAAAACTGTGAACAAGAGGAGTAGATCCGAAAGAATTAACAGAAATGAAGAGTCACCGGCTGAGAGCTTTTCTTAATTTTTACGATTGAAGGTAGCTTGGGAGTTGTATATTTGAAATTAAGTAGAGTATGCCGTATAGTACGCGTTAAGTATTTTGAGGTAATGAGTAATTGTTACGAATTAAGGTGGTACCACGACAGCGTCGTCCTTTTTAGGACTGACGCTTTTTTTGTGTTAAAGAAAGGAGTAATGGAAATGAGTAAGGGAGAATTAGAAAATAAGTATAATCCTAAAGATTTCGAAGAAAAACTTTATAACGAGTGGGAGAATAATGGATATTTTAAGGCAAATCCGGATAAGAGCAGGAAGCCGTTTACTATCGTTATGCCTCCTCCAAACATAACTGGTAAATTGCATATGGGACACGCACTGGATAATACATTACAGGATATTTTAATAAGGTTTAAGAGGATGATGGGATATAATGCCCTTTGGGTTCCGGGGACCGATCATGCCGCAATTGCTACTGAAGCTAAAATTGTTGAGGCTTTAAGAAAAGAAGGGATTTCTAAAGATGATTTAGGAAGAGAGAAGTTCTTGGAAAAAGCTTGGGAATGGAAAAAAGAATATGGAGGAACAATTGTAAAACAACTTAGAAAAATCGGGTGTTCATGTGATTGGAACAGAGAAAGATTTACCATGGACGAAGGTTTGTCAAAGGCAGTTCTTAAGGTGTTCGTTGATTTATACAATAAAGGACTTATTTATAAGGGAAAAAGAATGACTAATTGGTGTCCTTGTTGTAAAACGGCAATTTCTGATGCAGAGGTTGAATTTGAAGAAGAGGCAAGTCATTTATGGCATATAAGATATTCTTCAAGGGATGGAAAGTATAGTGTTGTTGTAGCTACCACAAGGCCTGAAACAATGCTTGGAGATACTGCTGTTGCTGTTCATCCGGATGATGAGAGATATAAGGATTTAATCGGAAAAACTGTTGTTTTACCGATTGTTAATAAAGAAATCCCTATAGTTGCAGATTCTTTCGTTGAAAAAGAATTCGGAACCGGTGCTGTTAAAATTACACCTGCTCATGATCCTAATGACTATGCTACGGCACTTCGCCATAATTTAGAGATAATTGATGTCTTTGATGATGAAGCTAAGATGCTAGACATTGTGCCTAAATACAAGGGAATGGATACTTTAATGGCACGTGAGGAAATTGTTAAAGATTTGGAAAAAGCAGGAGTCTTGGTAAAGATTGAGGATTATGTACATAATGTTGGGAAATGCTACAGATGTCATACAACAATTGAACCAAAGCCTTCAGAACAATGGTTTGTAAAAATGAAGCCACTTGCTGAGCCTGCGATAAAGGCTGTTAGAGATGGGAAAATTAAGTTTGTACCGGATAGGTTCTCAAAGACGTATTACAATTGGATGGAAAATATTCAGGACTGGTGCATTTCAAGACAGATTTGGTGGGGGCACAGAATACCGGCATATTATTGTGACGAATGTGGCGAAATTGCTGTTGCTGAAGAAGAACCTAAGATGTGTCCTAAGTGCGGATATACTCATTTTAAACAAGATGAAGGGACACTAGATACTTGGTTTAGTTCGGCATTATGGCCGTTCTCCACTTTGGGATATCCTGATGACACTGAGGATTTAAGATATTTTTATCCTACATCTACGCTTGTAACAGGATATGATATTATTTTCTTCTGGGTTGCCAGAATGATTTTCTCAGGAATTGAACATATGGGAGAAGTTCCGTTTAAGACTGTATTTATACATGGTATAGTAAGAGACAGCCAGGGACGTAAGATGTCTAAGTCTCTTGGCAATGGAATTGATCCTCTTGAGGTTATAGACAAGTACGGCACAGATGCGTTAAGATTTTCACTTATTCTTAATACTTCCCCCGGAAATGATTTGAGATATTTACCGGAGAAATTGGAAGCTGCCGGGAATTTTGCAAACAAGATTTGGAATGCGGCTAAGTTTGTTTTAATGAATTTGACAAAGGACGAAGAGATATTTAAGTATGATATAAACAAATTGGCTGTTGAAGATAAATGGATTTTGTGCAAACTTAATAATGTTATTTCTGAAGTTACTGAGAATTTAAATAATTATGATTTAGGTGTTGCTTTAGAGAAAATATATAATTTCATTTGGGATGAGTTTTGCGATTGGTACATTGAGATGGTAAAGCCAAGATTGTATGATGCAAATCATCCTACAAGACTTGAGGTGGAATTTACATTAAATTATGTTTTGACAGAGTCTCTTAAATTGTTGCATCCATTTATGCCGTTTGTTACAGAAGAGATTTATACTAAGTTAATTAGTTCTGAAAAGACTATAATGTTATCCAGTTGGCCTAAAGCTGATAGCAAGTTTATGTTTAATAATGAAGAAGAACAAATTGAGGTAATAAAGACTATTATTACAGGTATTAGAAATGCTCGTGCTAATATGAACATTCATCCTGCTAAAAAGTCAAAGATAGTTTTTGTTACAAAGACTGCTAAAGATACTATTATTGGCGGTAATTTGTTTATTAAGAAATTAGGCTTTGCAGAGGAGATTGTTATTCAGGAGAATAAAGAAAATATTCCTGAAAATGCAATTTCTATTATGGGCCCTGGTATTGAAGCGTATATTCCTTTGGATGAGTTAATTGATAAAGAGGCAGAACTTGCTCGTCTTGATAAGGAAAAAGGTAAGACTACAGCTGAACTTGATAAGCTAAATGCTATGCTTAATAATCAAGGATTTGTTACTAAGGCACCTGAGAACAAGGTTAAGGAAATTAGAGACAGGGTTTTAGAATTAAATGAGATTTTAGGCGGAATTGAAAAAAGAATAGAGAGTATGAAAAAGTAAGAAATATAAGTAATAACTATGGATTTATACTTTCTATTTTACAGAAAAAGTAAATATTGTTATGAAGGGGAAAAAGGCAGTAAAGGGCTTTCTGCCGTTGACATAAAAAGCGAACATAGGAACATCTTTTTTGGATAATTCGCGTTTTAGCAGAATATAAAAAGGATATTTTTGTAAATTGGAGAATTGCTTTGTATATTAAGAAATTTTTTGGGAGGGGTATAATGGATAAACTTTCCGTTTTATGTGTGACACAGTTTGTTGAGAGATTTAATACCGATAATGCTACTATGTTGTTTGATCTTGTTCAGGATATATCAGGGTGGCTTACTAATAGTGTTAAGATTATCGCTGAATTAAAGAGCTTTAATGATGTGCAAAGAGAGTTACTTGGTGTCGCACAATATATAGTGCAAGGGAAAGTGTTGACCAGAAGAAGTGTTAATAAATTGCTTATGGCGTTGAAGTTGATGCAAAAGGAAATGCTTGATGAGATTGAAGTTGTGATTTTTGTTACTCCTTCTATTAAAATGAAGTTTAACGAAAAAGCTAGGGTCATTACTATTGAAGATACTGAAAAATGTGTTGATATAGCTTATGAGATACAGGATGCTGTTAAATATTTATTGTATATGGAGAATGAAGAGGTAGATGAAGAGCTTGAGAATGCGGTGGATATTGTCTTGGATTTTGAAGAACTTATAAAAATTGCAAATGATACGTATCCTATAGATATTTTCACTTATGATAGGCTATATTTGACTGCAAAATTAAATAAAATTCAAAAAGAAAAGAGTAAGATCTTGCTTACGGGTTCGTCTTATACGATGGTGGGTTTACTTGAAGATGAAATGCCTTATAAGGCAGTTAATGTTGCTGTTAATGCTCAGGATTTGTATTATACCTTACTTTCTGTTAAAGAGGCAATAAATCGCTCTAGCGAGCTTGATGTTATAGTCAGTTCGTTTGCGTATTATTTCTTTTTTAGCGACATGAATGATAGTCCTTCGGATTATATACTTTCTGTCCTTAGCAAAGTTGATTATCCAGTGTATAATAAACTTCATGGTTTTAAAGGCGAATTAAAAGCTACCTATGTTAAAACTTCTGAATTCCCAATTTATGAAAATATAGTTGATTTAGCTTTGGTACGTGATGCTTATCATGGGGCTTTGATGAAAGAGCTTGAGGGGATGCCGTATTATAATAGGATTAATGTTAGATCAAATAATGGTATGCTTAGTTATAATTTTATGGAAAAGACGGATGAGCAAAATTATGCAGCAGCGAAACTTCGTGCAGAAGGTCATAATAGTAATTTTAATTTGGATAGGGGCGTTTATAATCAAAAGCTATTAGATAAGTTTTTGGATAATATGGAGGAGCTTGGAAAGAGAGTTGTTTTGTTTACTCCACCGACTACAAGATTTTATAAAGCAGGTGTTTCAAAAGACATGATAAATGTATACACTCAGCTTGTAATACCTGTTGTAGAGAAACATAAGTGTTGTAACTTTGTAGATTTATATAATTCAGACAAGTTTTTAGACAGTGATTTTCAAGATTATGATCATTTGAATTTAGAAGGTGCCAAAAAGCTTTCTAAGATAATTGCTTCATATGTTATTGAGGAGAAGAAAAATGACAATTGATGAGAAAATTGAGCTAATTGAAAAAGTTATGCATGAACCTACATATTCTTTACAAGAAGATACATTACTTAGTTCTTTAGAGGGCTGGGAGTCACTTAACATACTGAATTTACAAATGGAGCTGGTTGCAAGAGGTTTAACTGTCGATGAGAAAGAGTTAGCAAAGTGTGTTACTGTTGGCAATGTTTGTTCACTTTTTTAAGTTTTTTGTTCCCAATAATGCTATTTATATAGTTTTATTGGGAACTTCTATGTATGTGTTAGGAACTCCACCTATAATTATTGTTTCAGCAATTGGTATTTCGATGTTTATTTCTAAATTGTTTGTGGCTAAGGCTGATAGTATACTTAAACTGCAACTTACTTTTATGAAAATTTTGTGCTGTGTTTGATTTATCCCTGTGGATGTGAATTCTGTGTTGTATTCTGTATGTACAGTGCTTAGTGGAAGAATTTTTATTGGAATACTTGGCCCTACTGCCGGGAAAAGGCTACTTGATATAAAACTTCCGAGCGGTACATCGACATATATGTTGTTTAGGCTCGAAAGTCTTGTAATCATTTCTTCTGCAATTCGTGTATTTAATAGGTTCATTGTAATGACGTTTGCATTTACGGCAATTATTTCGCCATCACTGTTATATTTATAGTCAATTATATTTTCAGAGCCAATTTCGTATATTTCGTCAGCGACAATTGAATTTATTAAATTAAAACAAATTGCATAAACTGTTTCTTCACTTAGACTTATAAAATTGATAGAAACTTGGTAATAAAAGTAAAAAAGTAGAGAAAAAATTATTATGGGTAAGAATATGAAAAATGTTATTTTTCTACGTTTTCTTCGGTAATATAAAGTCATGTTTAACCCCTTTTCAAAAAAACAAAAAAAATTTTTGATTTTATATTGACATTTTATTCATTATCTTATATATTATTACTTGTCAGTTCGACATGGGGGTATAGCTCAGCTGGTAGAGCATCTGCCTTACAAGCAGGCGGTCATAGGTTCGAGTCCTATTGCGCCCACCATGTAATTTTAGAAGTCATTATTGACTTCTAAAATTTTGAATTGGCCCGGTAGCTCAGTTGGTTAGAGCGCCAGCCTGTCACGCTGGAGGTCGTGGGTTCGAGCCCCATCCGGGTCGCCAATTTTAGTTAACCCGTAAGAGTTAACTATTTTAATTTCTGCCTTGGTAGCTCAGTCGGTAGAGCAGGGGACTGAAAATCCCCGTGTCGGTGGTTCGATTCCGCCCCAAGGCACCATATGCGGGAGTGGCTCAGTGGTAGAGCACTGCCTTGCCAAGGCAGCTGTCGCGGGTTCGAGTCCCGTCTTCCGCTCCATCAAAAAACTTGTAATCCTCTGAAATAGAGAGTTACAAGTTTTATTTTTTTGGGTTCTAAGTCAATAGTTGGGGTGGAAAATCCGAAAAAGGTTTTTCACCCTTACT
>CAZXFU010000070.1:0-6611 GCA_964640345.1 uncultured Eubacteriales bacterium | reverse complement strand
GATAAATGCTGCCTGTCTCTTAACACAACAGAGCCAACATCTCCAACACCTAAGCCGTCAACTAAGACCCTTCCAGAAGGAACTATTCCTGCAACCTTAGCAGAATTTTTATCTAGCTCCAAAACCTTTCCATTATTTAATATAAATATATTTTCGGCACTCATTCCCATTTTTTCAGCTAACTTTGCATGCTGTCTTAAATGCTTATATTCGCCATGAACAGGAATAAAGAATTTCGGCTTAACTAAAGCTTGAATTAGCTTCAGTTCCTCTTGGCAGGCATGTCCTGAAACGTGTGTTTCAGCAATACTATGATATATTACATCTGCACCTTGCTTAAACAATTCATCAACAAGCTTTGAAACGTATTTCTCATTTCCCGGAATAGGAGATGCAGAAATTATAACTCTATCTCCGGGATAAATCTCAATCTTTTTATGTTCTGAATTTGCAATCCTTGAAAGTGCTGCCATAGGCTCACCTTGGCTGCCTGTAGTAATTATGCATATTTGGTGCGGAGAATATCTGTTTATATCATCTACCTCTATTAACGTACCTGATGGTATTTTCATATATCCCAATTTATACGCAACAGTTATAACATTTAGCATACTTCTTCCACAAACAGCCACTTTTCTCTTCGTCTTAACCGCAGCATTTATAACCTGTTGCAATCTATGGATGTTCGATGCAAACGTTGCCACCATAATTCTTTGATCTGTATCAAAAAGTTCTTCAAACACTTCTCCTATTGTACTTTCGGACATAGTAAAACCAGGTCTTTCAGCGTTTGTACTATCTGACATCAACGCTAAAACACCACGTTTACCCAAAATACCAAATTTAGCCAAGTCAATAATGCCACCGTCTATCGGAGTATAGTCAACCTTAAAATCTCCCGTATGAACGACCATTCCTACAGGCGTATTTATAGCTAACGCAACGGAATCAGGGATGCTATGGTTTGTACGAATAAACTCAACGTCAAAACAGCCAAGTTTAACCCTCTGTCCCTGCTTAACGCAAAACATCTTTGTGCTTTTTAAAAGACCATGTTCCTCTAACTTTGTTTCAATTAAGCCTAAAGTCAATCTAGTAGCATAAATAGGCAAATTAAGTTCTTTTAGTACATACGGTAAAGCTCCGATATGGTCTTCGTGACCGTGAGTTATTACAATACCTCTTATCTTACTGGCATTTTTTCTTAAATAAGTTATATCCGGAATTACTAAATCGATTCCCAGCATATCATCTTCTGGAAAAGCAAGACCGCAATCCAATATAAACATATCATTTTCATACTCAAAAACAGTCATATTTTTTCCAACTTCATGTAATCCACCTAAAGGGATTATCTTTAACTTTGAATTATTACTATTATTATTCACAAAATTTCTTCCTTTCTTAATCATTTATATTTTTCCAAAAACAGACAACAGTAGAAAAATCCCTATCTCTTTAGCCTAAGGGATTTTACATTTTTACATTATTTAAATTATCCGCACCTAAACAATTATTTTCATTATATCATTAATTACGAAAAATGTCAAAAAAAGTTTTTATGAAAGTACATTCTTTACAACAGGTACTTGAATATATATTTGAAAAAGAGTTACAGCAATTAACATTAATACGCAGAAAACAAACAAAAAAATATATCTATATACATCAAACTTTATATTGCTCGTTCTACTCTTGGCTTTCCAAATAGACTTCGCAAATAAAATACTATTAACACCTAACGTTAAAAGTATCGGAATTATAAAAATTTCCTGAGGGACAATAGATAATCCAATAAGCAAACTTCCCTTTCCGTTCTCTAAGCTATTTATAATAATTGATATCACAAAACCTAAAGAATATCCTTCAAAAGTTATATATGCACAAACAAGTGGAATTCCTATGATCCATAACCCAAATAGCCATAAAAAAATCGCAGGCTTTAAATTTGTTACCAAAAATTCGTTGCATAATATATTTATGTCAAGTTTTTTTGTCTTTAGTGCATTTATAAAAGAAGTTATATATGTATAGGACTCAGTTTTCGCCTCATTCCCCAAAATAAGAGAATGAACCACCCCTACAACAAGCCCTAAAATGAATAATGCAAGCAAAAACATATATAAATTTATATGAGCCAAAAAAAAGCTCTTAAACGCATTATTTCTCTTTCGTCTCATTTTACCCTCCGCATATCTTTATATATTACTATGAAAGATATGCAAAAAGTATGAGCTATAGTTTTTACACCTGCCTCAAAAATTTTGCAGACTCAACACGAGCCAGCTCGTCGCACCTGTTGTTGTACTTATTATCTGCATGTCCTTTTACTTTTATCCAATTTATTTTATGAATCAAAGAAAGTTCATCCAGTTTCGTCCACAATTCAATATTCTTAACAGATTCCTTTTTAGAGTTTACCCAATTATTTTTTTTCCATGCCTTCAACCAATTATTTTTAAAACAATTTATAAGATAAGCACTATCACTATACAAATCAACCTCGCAAGGATGTTTTAACATAAGTAACGCATTAACAGCAGCCGTAAGTTCCATTTTATTATTAGTAGTCGGGTTCTCACCCCCGGAAATCTCTTTTTTTACATTATTACACATCAAAATTGCACCCCAGCCGCCAGGGCCAGGATTCCCAGAACAAGCTCCATCAGTATATATCGTAACTTTTGTCATAATAATCCTCCTCAAATACATCTAATTTTACCACATATTTTTATTATATTTCAATATTCCTTCTTTAATTCAGAGAAATAAAAATGAGGCCGTAAAAAACGGCTCCAAATTTGAAGTTATTTTTTACGGTCTCATTTTTATTTCTCTGAATTAACTCCCTACTTTTCAGGTTCCAAAATACCATAGTTGCCGTCTCTCAACTTAAACAACACATTTGTCTCCTGAGTATCCGAATTGTTAAATACATAAAAGCTCTTATCTGAATCTTTAATTTCCAAAATAACATCTTCTACTGTCATAGGTTTTGTGTTAAAAGTCTTAACCTTAGTAACTTCGCCTTCAACTAAAGCAGGAGACTCGATATGAGCATACTTTGCAGATAAAACGTCATCCTTTACCATTCTTTCTTTCTTCGTCTTAATCTTTCTAATTTGACCCTCTAATAAATCAATACTCTTATCAATAGAAACGTACAAATCATCATTTGTAGCTTCTGCTCTATATGTATAACCCTCAAAGAAAATAGTAACACCCAAAATATGTCTCTTCTTTTCTACACTAAAAGTTACATTAGCTTCTGTGTCTTCATTAAAAAACTTTTCAATTCTGGATAGTTTCTTTTCAGCATACTCTCTCATTGCAGCAGTCACTTCAACGTTTCTTCCTATCATAATGTACTTCATAAACAATTCCTCCTTTTGTAAAATCATTTAATATATATTTGATACTATCATAATTAGGATAGTAAACCAAACCATTTTTCATAATCTAATCTGTGGATAATGTGGATAACTCTGTTAATAAGCTTAAAACTTAACGATTCCATGTTGATAACCCACAATAAACTATTGTTCGTTTTTTTATTATGTTAAGATTTTTCGGTTCCTTCATCCGGAATACCCTCTTTTTCTAACTTTTCTATTTCACTATACACCTCATCACTAGACTTTATCCCGCTCTTGCCGCTCATCTTATCAATAGTTTTAACCGCCTTAAACAAACTATCTGTTAAATTAAGTGCTACAAGCGTAGACGCCTTTACAGTGTCAAGTGATGGATTAGACGCCATTACTTGAACTATCTTTTTATCTACATAATATGCGATTTTTTGAATATATTCTTCATCTTCTGTACAAGCAACTACTACATATTCTTTGCCTTGAATCTTAACGCAAATTTTCTTAGGCTCTCCCATTATAATCACTCCTTATCAGAACGTCTTAAAACTATTCTTTTTTACTATTTCCATTGCCAAATCAAAATCATCATCTTTTGCCATTTTGTTTTTACGAATCATTCCACATTTATCGCATTTATATATTATAATATATCCCTTTTTTGAATTATTTTCAAGTCCAATAGGTCTCAATATTCCGTGACATTTTTCTGCTCTGTCACCTGGTTCATTGTCTACATGCTTTGAACAAAGGCACTTTGGGCAATGGTCTCTACATGTATAACCAAGTGGCGTAACGTCCTCTCCACAAACTTCACATTTAAAAGGCTCATCAATTTCTACAAACATATTATACCATCTCAATCTGAGGAGCATAAGTACTTGCAAGCTCCTCCTTCATTTTTGGAAAATCTTCTAAGAGCTTTACAAATGTATCAACGACTTTTTCATCAAATTGAGTACCTTTTCCTTTCTCAAGTTGTTCTATAGCCTGAGACAAATCCATCTTAGTTCTGTATACTCTATCTGATGTCATAGCATCAAAAGCATCTGCAACGCTTATAATTCTAGCCAGAAACGGAATCTCGTTTCCCTTTAAACCGTGAGGATAACCTTTACCATCAATTCTTTCGTGATGATATTCAACCAAGGGCACAACTTCTTTAAACATAGACATTGCAGATAAAATATTGGCTCCTTTTAATGGATGTTTCTTTATCTCATTGTACTCATTATCATCTAGCCTTGAATTTTTAAGAAGAATATCGTCGTTAGTCCCGATTTTGCCAATGTCATGGAATATACCACCAATTCTTAACAAATCTATTTCCTTGTTTGAAAGTCCTAAAGCCTCTCCTACTTTAGTAGCATAATACGAAACCCTATCTGAATGCCCCCTTGTGTAGTAATCCTTTGCATCAACCGCAAGTCTTAAAGTCTCAATCGTGTCCATGTATCTTTGCTTTAACTCAGCATATGTCTCAATAAGCTCATCATTTTTTACATTAAGAAGAGAATGCATATACGCATTATTAATAGCCGCAGCAGCCTGTTTTGCGTATATCTCAAGTAAAGTAACTCCCTCTTGATAATTACTACTTTCAACATATATTACACCAATACTTCTGTTATCTGCAACTAACGGAATTATAACCCCATCATCTAGCAAAACAGTTTTACAATTATTTCTTGCATATCCTATTGAATCCATAAATTCAGGCGATAAAGAATTCATAAAAGACGTTATATCACAATCATATTTACCTATACCACGTAAAATGCTCTTTTTTTCATCTTCTTCAAGACTTTCAATATTATCTGCTAAAATAAAAGCATCCAAACTATATACCAGCGGCATAAGTTGAGATAAAATTTCCTCTAAAATGCTCTCAAGCGGTTGAAGTTGATAGATTTTTGGAACAGACTCAATAATTTTATTTAATCCATCCCTAAATTTCTCAATAGTTCGCCTCTGAGATATTGACTTAATTGCAGATTCTATAAGCAATATAAGCTGATCAAACTTATCGCTTTTTTCACAATAGCACTGGATATCAAAAGTTTCCATAGTTTCAATAGGTGGTGCTAAATCCTTATGCCCAGTAAGCAATAATATATATATATCATCATTAAACTTTCTTATCTCCTCTATAACCTTATCGCCATTTACAGGCTCCATTATATAATCAAGTATCATTAAATCAAAATGCTCTTTTCTTACCAGTTCGATAGCATCTAGCGGATTCGTAACTCCAACATATTCATAGTTTTTTCTACGGATTAAAATCGATACAGAATCCAAAATTCCTATATCATCATCAACAACTATAACTCTGTACACATCGTCAGCAGTTTTTGCATTTCTTCTCATTGAGACTCACCTCAACTCTTATATCGGCAAAAAGTCTCTTTATATTACTAATTTACAAAATAAATCTACTGATTAATGTTCCTAAAAAAGTTTTTAGTCTCCTCTTTTATTAGCCACATTTTTTGAACCGTTTTTTACCAAATAGACAATATATAATAAACACCCCACTACAATACATATGTCTGCTACATTGAAAATCGGCCATACCTTAAAATCAATAAAATCTACAACGTGCCCTCTAAAAAGTCTGTCAATGTAATTACCTAAAGCTCCTCCAACAACTAATCCGCCAATAAAAAATTCAAATTTATTTTTAGAAAGTGCACTAAAGTACAAAGCAATTATTAATATCAAAACAGGCGTAATAAGTTTTAGAAATAACTCATTATCTGAAAAAATTCCCCATGCGGCACCTTTATTTTGAAGATACGTAAAAAACAATGTGCTCTTCTCATACAAAAAAGTTTCAATAAAAAACTTACTTATCTGGTCAACTAGCACAGATATTATAGCTGTTACTGTAAATATACTCATAATTTTTTCTCCTTTTTTCTAAAAAATAGCACAGATGTCATATAATTTAAAAAATGCGAATATTCACAGGTTCTCTAATTGCATTAGCAATTAGTCAGAACTTACTGCCGTGAATCCAAAGCAGCGTTAAATTATATAATATCTGTACTATTTTTTATTTGCAAAAACTTTTCCAAAATTATCCTATAAAAAAGGTGGACTTCGTCCACTCTATGTCGCTTCGCGACAAAATATTAATGTATCTTTTTTGGTAATAGAAATTCCCTTTTATTGCTCGTTTCACCCGCTTTTTTAGAGGAATTTCCTATTACATAAAAAAGCTGGACTTCGTCCACTCTA
>CAZXFU010000069.1:0-6652 GCA_964640345.1 uncultured Eubacteriales bacterium | reverse complement strand
CTTAATCTTTCCTAAGCTTTGACCATCTAAATAAACCGCCACAGGTCCTTTTTCCACACTAAACGTAACATCTTCATTGCTGTAATTCTTAGAATTTCCATCAATAATACAAGAATACGACTCAGACTCTCTGCTTTCATTTATATCTGTCAAAACACCGTAAGTAGCAGTATCTCCGGTAACATTCTTTATTATCATGCTTTCAATAATACCTGACGCATCTTTACTAATTAGCATAACACTTTCTTTTTCGAGGTAACTTCCGTTAAGTCTACTTGGATATACCGAAACGACGTTTCCGAAATCATCTATTTCCAAAACTTTTATATTCTCGCTAATCTTTTCTTTACCCAAAGTTAAGCTATCCAAATCAAATTTTCCATAAATATCCGTTGACTTTTTAGTCGAAAATATTGAGACTCCATTATTTTTGTAAGAAACCGTCGCAGCATATCCGATTTTCCCACTATAATCACTATTTGTCGCAATTTCAACTTTTTCACCCGTTGCTAATAAAACCTCAGCATAATAACTTGTTTTTTCTTTACCGCCATTTGTCATTATTTTCTTTTTACCGGCTGAAACTATAACTCCGCTCTGATTTTCATATAATTTTTCTGTTAGATATATATCCGCAACATCGCCATTCCTATCTAATAATAGTGTAACCATATCTCCAAGTTGTAATCCGTCAATTGAAACAGCTTTTTTAGCCGAATATGACGATAACTTGTAGTTCTTTCCGGAAACAGAAACCGATGTCGGAGCTTCCCTGTTTGGAGAAACACTCTCTAAAGTGCCTGTAACTTTTTCAGTATACGCCCATACAGTATTACTACTTGTACTATAATATAAGACATCATAATAAGATAAATTTCCCAAAGAACTAAGCAAGCCGTCAATATAAACAATAGGCTCATTTAAACCTGTTAATCCAAAAATATTTCCGGTATAAGTAACAGGTCCTGTAACGTTTTTACTCATTACATCACTTAAAGTAATATCCCCCGAAACAGAATATCCCAAACTCTCAGCATATTTTTGATTGCTTCCTTTTACATTACAATTTAGTGTATTATAAACTAATCTCTCTAAATCCTTTTCACTAACAGCTCCTCCAATAGTCGTATTAACTCCATCAGTAATTCCTAAATTCTTAGCAATAGTAATCTGTTCATACGGATAAGACTGCGTAAAATCACTGCTCTTATAACCAATAAGCTTTAACATAGTAGTTATCGCCTCTTCATTTTTTACAACACTATCAGGTTTAAACTCGCCATCAGAATATGCATTTAAATACCCATTTAGTGCAGCAATTCGAATGTATGAAGCATTTTGGGAATCATATGGTACATCTGGAAAAGTAGACATTCTTATTGTAGCACTCCCTAACTCAGCATCTTTTGAAGCCTTTACCAAGACTTTTGCAAGCTCCTTCCTTGTTACCTGACTTTCATCTGAAATATTTATATCTATAACTCCCATTCCGGATAGTATAGTTTTAATATCATCTGCCGAAATATCACTACTTGCATACGAAAAATTGCAAAGTAATATAAAGCAAAAACTTAAAACACCAATAATTTTTCTCATCAAACTCACTCCTTAAAATTAGTCATATCTTAAAGCATCTATAGGATTTAATTTTGAGGCCTTAGCAGCCGGAAAATAACCGAAAATTATACCGATTCCTACAGAAACTGAAAAGGCAATTAAAATAGCATTAACCGAAATTGCCACAGTCAAGTCAAACATCTTACCGGCAAAATAAGCCACAGCACACCCAAAAATAATTCCTATAATCCCGCCTAAGGCACTTGTGGTAGCAGCCTCTATAACAAACTGCAGTAAAATGTCTCTACGTTTTCCTCCAAGCGATTTTCTTATACCTATCTCTTTAGTTCTCTCGGTAACAGACACAAGCATTATGTTCATAATACCAATACCGCCTACAAGTAATGATATACCGGCAATTCCTACTAAAATCATTGTTAGCTTGCTAGATAGTTCATTTATCTGTTCTAATGAATCTGCCTGGTTAAAAACATTATAGTAATCATCACTTCCGAATATCGACATCAAATAATTTTCAATTCTGCTCTTTGCTTCCTCTACTTTATCTTTATCAGTAGAACTAAACGAATAGTTTGAAATACGTGCCATTCTGGATAAACGAGATGCTGTAGTATATGGCACCATTATAATATCATCATCTCCGCCTTCCTCAGCATCTTGCTTTTCTTCTAACACCCCGATAACGGTATATTTATCCCCATTTATCTTTATACTCTCTCCAACAGGACTCGAAGTCGGAAACAACTCATTTGCAATATATTTTCCTATAACACAAACTTTTTGCCTTTTTTCAATATCTATATATTCAACAAATCTTCCAGACTCTATAGAATAATTTTTTATCTTGTCGTAATACTCACTCGTTCCATAAACTGTAGTCGTAAGATTTTCTGAACCGTTCTTTATAGTTGCAGATACTGTAACCGTCGGAGATGCATAAGCTATAACATCTGAGTTTTCACTAGCCCACTCCATAACATCATCGGCAGATATCTTATTGTCTCCGTTTCTTCCCATTAAATTAACCGTAAGTAAATTTGTACCAAGTGATTCAAATGACGATGACATATCTTTAGAAAAGCCGTCGACTATACTAACTAATACTATGACCGCTGCAACACCGATAATAATTCCAAGCATAGTTAAAAAAGAGCGAAATTTGCTACCTAAAATACTTTTTAGAGCTAATTTAAACGACTGCTTTACGTTCATCTAGTTCTTCACCCCAATCTGTTAAACTATCACTTACTACCTTTCCGTCCTGGATTCTAATAACTCTTTTTGCCTCTTTTGCTATGCTCAAATCATGTGTTATAAGCACAACCGTATTACCTTCTAAATTCAGCTCCTTTAATAGTTGTAAAACCTCTTTACCGGTTTTAGAATCAAGAGCACCTGTCGGCTCGTCAGCTAAAATTATAGAGGGATGCGTAGCCAAAGCCCTTGCAATAGAGACTCTTTGTTGTTGACCGCCAGATAGTTGGTTTGGCATATGATTAATCCTTTTCTCAAGTCCTACTCTCTTAAGTGCTTTTAAAACTCGCTCTTTTCGCTCTTCTGCCGTCATGTTTCTGTAAAGTAATGGCAACTCGACATTTTCATACACATTAAGCTTTGCAATCAAATTATATTGCTGAAAGATAAATCCCAGTGTACAGTTTCTTATTTCAGCCAATTGATTGTCTGTATAATGACTTATATCTTTACCGTTTAGAAGATATTGACCGGATGTCGGAACGTCAAGTGCTCCTATTATATTCATACAAGTAGACTTCCCGGAACCGGACTGTCCTACAATTGCCACAAATTCTCCCTTATCGATTTTAAAAGAAACGCCGTCTACCGCATGAACTTCAGAATCTCCCATTTTATATATCTTGTAAATATCTTTAAATTCAATCATATTCTCACCTCTATCTTCCGCCAAAATTATTGCTGTTACCACGATTTCCGCCACCACCGTTAAAGTTACCGCCACCGTTTGGCATAGAAGGCATTCCTCCATCACTTGGCATCATCGTACCTCCTCCCATTCCGCCAAACATACTATTTGAAGTATTAGTAGAATCCGATTTATTTGCATTTTGATTTACGGTTGTGATAACGTAAACATCGTCTCCCTCACTAATCCCTGAGGTTATTTCTATATATTCCGAATCACTTAAACCTGTAGTAACTTTAATATATTTATATCCATCCGGAGTATTTGGCATATCTACTATCTCGCCAACTTCATATTCCTTTTTATCGTTATCTTTTTCATTGGTTTTTTCGTCGTAATCATTATTAACCGAAAGTGATTTAGCAAATTCTTCTTTTACCAACACAACGTCTCCTCTTGAAACTGCTGATGTAGGTACTTTTACTACATCTGTCACCTGGCTTGATACAATTTCAGCCGAAACATTCATTCCAGGTAGTAAGCCTTCATACTCATCAATTTCAACTGTAACCGGATAAGTCGTAACTCCACTCGAAGACGAACCAATAATATTAATATTAGTTATTTTCCCATTAAAAGTCTGATTTGTAAGGGCGTCCGCCGTAATTATAACATCTTGACCAAGTTCAATGCTTTTTATGTCAAGTTCATCTATGCTCATTGTAAAAGATAATTTACTCATATCCGCAACTACTGCTAAAGTCGTCGAATTATTGTTGTTTATCGTCTCTCCGCCTTTATAGTACTTATATGTAACAACTCCTGTAATAGGACTTACTATCGTACAATCTGCCAAATCTTCCTTTGCTTCTTCTAATGCAATTTCAGCATCTCTTAGCGAAAAAGCAGATGTTTTCTCACTTAAAACTGTATCTGCATCTTCAAGCTCTAATATAGTCGAATAACTTTCTACAAGATCCCCTTCAGAATAATTAAGTTTATTAATAGTTCCGCCAGTCTCAGCAGTTATTGTTGTCTGATTTTTATATTTTGCAATTCCCGTCATAGTATAAGCATAGTTTCCTACCATAGCCGATACATTGATCTCGTCAGAAAAGTTTCCGGGATTTTCAAACTCGATTTCAACGTCCGAAACCATTGCTCCATAAGAGTTCGAATAACTTCCCGTAGAAACATTTTTTACGTTTCCTATAATTTCTTCGCCTGAGCTTTCTATATATACAGTAGCTTTATTGCCCTTATTTATGTATCTTGCATCATTTGCTAAAAATGGCAAGGTTACTTTTAATGTAGAAGAGTCAACAAGCTCCATAATTTTCGTACCTTTACTTACTTTATCTCCGTTTTCAACGTATAATTTTGAAATACGCCCGGAAAAAGGAGCAGCTATAACTAGATTTGTTAAATTTTCTTTAGACTGTTCATATGAAAGCTTTTGCTTTTCTAATGAATTTTCTGCTCTTGTTATTGCATTCTGAGCATTTGTGCTATCTATTGTGTATAATAAATCTCCTTTTTGGTACTCTTGACCTATTTCAACGTTGTCCGAAAGAATTTCACCTGTGACTGCTGTGGTTATAACATATTCCTCAATAGGTTGAACTGTGCCGGAACTGCTTATTGTATTACTTATGTCGCCTTTTATGGCACTGACTTTAGTAATTGTTGTTGTTGCCGTTGCCTTGTTTCTCGTAAGAAAAAATACTGCTGTTAAAATAATTACTAAAACACCTACTCCAATAAAAATAATCTTCTTTTTTCGCATATTTATTTTCCTCCCTTAGTTTTTAGTATAGTTTAAGTTTGTGATAGTTATGTGTCGAGTAAAAGATTATTTTTAGAATATTATTGCGTACAAAAAAGAAGCTGCCGAAAAAGTATTCGCAAATACCTTTTTCAGCAGCCTTGTAAAAACTTTTATACTAGCATCTTATCCATAATTTCAGGATCAAAACAATACGCCATAACATCTTCTCTTGTAATTTTGCCTTGCTTATAAAGACCCATGAGTGTACCGTCCATCGTCTGCATTCCATATCTGTTACCTGTTTGGATTAAGTTATCTATTTGATGTGTCTTTCCTTCTCTTATTAAATTAGAAATTCCATGTGTTACCATCATTACCTCAAACGCTGGTACAAGCACATCATTTGAAGGAATCAGCTGTTGCGTAATAACAGATTGAAGAACTGATGCAAGTTGGACTCTAACTTGTTGTTGCTGATTCTCAATAAATGAATCTACAATTCTGTCAATAGTCTTTGCAGCTCCCATTGTATGCAGCGTTCCGAATACTAAATGACCTGTTTCTGCAGCTGTAAGAGCTGTTGAAATAGTTTCTTGATCTCTCATTTCTCCAATCATTATAACATCTGGATCTTCCCTTAACGCTGCTCTTAATGCACTTGCAAAAGAATGTGAATCAATCCCTATTTCTCTTTGGTTTACTATACCAGTTTTATGCCTATGAAGATATTCTATAGGATCCTCTAGTGTAATAATATGGCAATTCCTTGTTTCATTTATAAGATTTATTAAAGCCGCTAAAGTTGTGGATTTACCGGCACCTGTAGGTCCTGTAACCAATATCAACCCACGATTTTTTTCCGACAACTTAACTATAGACTCCGGAATTCTAAGTGTTGAGAGTGCCGGGATTTCTTTAGGTATAAGCCTTATTGCAATTGCAGTGGATCCTCTTTGTTTGTATACATTAGCTCTGAATCTTCCGTAGTCGCCAAAAGCAAACGAAAAGTCAGCTTCACCATTTTCTTCAAATTTTTTACTATAATCTGCAATTGCAAATATTTCTTTTGCAATCGCTTCAGTATCTGCCGGCATCATCTTCTCTTCGCCAACTCTTAATAGTTCTCCGCTGCATCTTATAACAGGCGGTGTACCTGATGTAATGTGAATATCTGATGCATTATTATTGTATGCCGCCTTAATAACCTGTTCTAAATTCATTCTATTTTTCCTCCCGTCAACATTATTCCTCTACATACGCTATACGAATTAGTTCTTCTACAGTAGTAGTACCGTTTGCAACAAGTTTACTACAGCTTCTCCAAATCGTAGACATACCTTCACGCATAGCAACAAATTTTATCTCGTCCGAAGTCGCTTTTTGAGTAATCATCTGCCTTATAGTCGGCGAAATAGGTAACACCT
>CAZXFU010000068.1:0-6704 GCA_964640345.1 uncultured Eubacteriales bacterium | reverse complement strand
GTGCAAGTTGCTTCGGCGCCAATTAAATCGGCTGTAAAAGCCTCAATAACGTCAATCGCTTCCAGACCATTTTGAGCCTGATAATGATCTGGATGCGATACATTTTTATCATTGCATTCGTACATATCCCCCTCCTAAACTAAAGGCCTAGCCTTTGGTAGTCTGAGCAAATATCTGCCATCTCGCAGGCGAACTGCTGAAGCAGTAACCACAGTGTCCCAACCGTAATTGTAGTCCGTTGATGCTGGAGTGACACCGATAATATCAAACAAGTCAGCTACACTTGCCTGACCATACTCTTCAATTGCAGCTTCAAGAGTGTCTAATGCTGCGTCTGCTTCGGCACGCGTGTCGACAATCGCGTCCCCAAAGTCATAAGCAGTTCTCTGAACACTGTTGTAATCTCGCCTTCTCGAAATATCACCGAAGCGTCCAACCTTGTCGTACGAAATCTTTGCCCCCGGGATTTTTCTCTGAGGACTACTTGTCTCCCCGTACAACGCCACCTCTGTCGCGTTATTAACGACAGATAAAATAGTGCTCTTCAATGCCGGCATAACCACATCTCTGAAAATATAATTTTTGATTGTGCCTAGGTCCTCCGCAAAGAACACATCAGAGAATTTCTGAATCTCTGTCTTTTTTTTTCTTCTGACTTCGCCCTGTGCTACAGGTACAATTTCTTTCTTCTGCGCACGAGACTTATCAGAATTTGATCTAATTTCGCTCATAAAAATAACTCCTTTATTGCACTAACTCTATTCTTCCTGGAAGAGTAATGTTCGCAGTCGGTGCAAGCCCATAAGCCTGCTTATAACGAAATGCCAAATTACTCTTAGCCTTTCTTTCAGATTCAGCGTAGGTGTATCCCTTCCACGTGCTCAGAATACACTTATCGAAGTACATTACAGGTCCTTCGTAATAATATGACTGTTTCATAAATATCCTCCTTTCAAAAACGAAAGAAAGAGCCCTTGTTAGGACTCCTCCTTGATAGAGAAACTTTTATCTAAATATAAGTTATTCTTCAACTGTAACGTCTGCCTCTTCGCTGTTTAAAGCTTCATCTGCAATTTCCTTTTCAGCTTTTGCGCGCTTTCTCTTAATGATGATGCCGCCAACTGTTCCTACAGCTGCGACTACACCTAAAGTGATAAGTGCTACTGCTCCGCCTCCAAGCTTCTTTGCCTTAACGATTTCCTCGCTCATTTCTACTGCGTTTTCTACTAAGTTTTCGTTCATTGTTTTATCTCCTTTTCTTATAAAGTTTCTGATAGCTTCTCCTATCATAATATAATTTGTAATTTTCGCGTGCTTAATACCCATTGATGTACTTCGGTGATGAAATATAATCCAAAACCAAGCACGGAGTGCCATCTTCAGCCACGCACGCTGAGAATGACACATCAATTAGTCCATCGTCAATGCACCAACCACAAGTTTCGCCTATACTCCCATCTACAGGCTTTAACCCAAGTTGCGAGTACCAGTCATTAAGCGTCATATAGATTGAAGTTTGCATCTCTCTATTCAGATCATTCGCATCTCGTTTGATCGACTCGATATCAGATTTAAAATATCTGCCAGACAAAGGCTCATAACAAAGATGCTCGCCTTTGGAAGTGATTATTACTTCCTTATCTTTGACTGGTTTAGCATTTACCTTGTCTTGTGCTACTGCCGTTTGCACTTCCTTGGCTTTTTCATCGCCGAGCAACTCAACCACCTTGTCCTTGTACGTATGCAGCGTAGTCTCGCTTAATGCATATGCAGTCGCTAAGGCTGCCTTTTGCTTACCATTAACAGTGTTTGCCCCGATAAGGCATGCAATTGACACAATGCCTATAGTCGCTGACGGAATATAATACTTCCAAGTCAACTTCACCGTTTCGGCTTTTGTTAATGGCGGTTCTAGTCCTTCCTCCTCGCGTTACTTCTGAATATCAATCAGAGCTAACGCCTTAGGAGTAGCTTTGACAGCCATTACAGTGCTTGTTACCATACCTGCAATGCCGATGCCTGTTAATATAACAGGGCTTTTTCTCTTTAAGAATTTACCAAGTCGTCTTGCAGATACGGAGAACTTACTAACATTCATTTCATTTCTCCTTTTTAATTGTCTCCAAAATATCAGTAACTGTGTCTGCAGCTACTGCGAATAAGTGTCTCTGCTCTTTGACAGTTGTGCTCCGAGCAGCGTTTTGAAAATATAAGGCTGTGTCTTCGATAACTGAAATCCCAGGCTTATCTCGGTTGTCTAGCAATCGCCTAATTAGATAGCTTGCTGCCCAGCGTTCGTACGAGCGTTCAAGTTTGTAATACTTTGTCCACTCTCGACCAGGTGGGAACAAGTAATCATTGAAATATACCATTACCTTGTTTACAATACCGTCCATATCGCCTCCTGAAAATATAAAGGAGCTGTTATGCTCCTCTACATCTTTTTGGCAATGGCCTCTGCTACTGCCTTTTCAATTTCCAAAGTTTGGATTTTCGGGTCGACCAGCATTGTAATCGCTGCAGCAGCTACGCTAGCCGCGGATCCAATGAGGCTTATAACCTTCAAACCCGTCAATGTGTTCAACTTCATTAACATAGTTCATTACCTTCCTTTCATTAAAGGACCTACTTTTTTCGCGTTAGTCTGCGCTCCAAAGCAATCGAGGCTCGCAAACAGTAGAAACAATGTTGCAAATAAGCCCCTCGTCTATTTCAGTAGGCAGAATATGATAGTCGATCCATTCATAGCCATCCTCAGTTCCAAGATCGTAAGACCAACCAATAGCATCCCCGTATTCAACAGGCTCTAGATACAAGAATTTTAGAAGTTCATTCAAAGTCCCGTAACCCTTAAGAACAAAATTCCTATTAAAATGGTAGAAAGCATTCTGCACTTCTGACTGAGTAGACTGAAAATATCCATCAATGAAAGTGTTTTCGCTTGACACAATACCTTCAAAATAGAACAATTCTTTGTCTTCGCCAGGAACATACTTGTACTTTTCGTAATAATCCTTGGCTAAGGATGTCCGTACAAGTTCCTCATCTTCTTCTCCGAATAACTCGATGACACGATTCCTGTAATCCTTGTACGAGCTGCTCAATGCTAAATATGCAGCTGCTAACGATGCTTGTTGTTTGCGGCTAATGCTATTCGAGCATAATATGCAAGCGATGGTAGCTCCGCCTACAGCGATTACAGGAATATAATACGGCCAAGCAGACATAATGGCTTCTCGCTTTGTGTACGCGTGCGGATTGCCATCGTGTTTAAGACCGCTGTCAGTCTCAACCTGCAGTAGTGCCTCAGGAGCAGCTTTCGATGTAACGACAACTGTGCCTATCACTCCTGCTACAGCGCCTATACTTAATATAGTCGGGGCTGCTCGTCGTAGTTGCGCCAGAGCTTTGCTGGCTGCTTGTCCAATGTTCATAATTAACCCTCCCTTAAAATATCTAGAATGTCTTTAGCGACATCTTTAGCAGTGGCAAATATAAGTTGTGTTTTTCTGCTTTTGTACGAGTATTTCATCATCCGGATCCCGAAATCTCGAACAATGTCTTCAACCTCGGCAAGCGGGCATTCTTGTCGAGGAAATATCTTTTTGTAGATTTCAGTTTGCAGTGCGTCCACGGCCCACTTTTTATAGCTGACACGTTTAAACGCTTTTGACTTTGTTGGCAAATAGTCATTCGAGCAGTCCATGATGTAATCTGAAAATATAAGCGACAGCGTCTCAGCTGAGCAAATTATTGAGTTTTTCATCTTCTCGCTTCCGTTTCTTTAACTGCATACTCGCAGTGGCTTCGGTAATTTGAGTACGTATTGGCCAGTCTTTAACTTTACGACCTTCGAATCCCACAGTCTGCGTCTGTCCCAACCGATATTGTAATCTGTTGGTTTAGGCTTTTGTTCGAGAATATCATACAAATCTGCCTTTGTAACGTAACCGTATTCGGAAATTACCGAGTCAAGAATATCTCTTACTCGCATAACTTCATCGATAGAGTCTCGGACTACAGGCTCATAGTCGTCATAGATTTCGTCGATGGCATCGAAGATGCAGCGCCTAGTCAAATATACTCCGGCAGCGAACGCCCCAGCGACAGATGCAGCCCAAGCGGCACCTAA
Organism: uncultured Eubacteriales bacterium; assembly: GCA_964640345.1. Lineage (GTDB taxonomy): Bacteria > Bacillota > Clostridia > TANB77 > RGIG9151 > RGIG9151. Next base: position 2,572 of record CAZXFU010000068.1, on the reverse strand, counting down.
TATAAGTTTCCTTTTCATTGTATTTACTCCTTTCAAAAAATGTTACCATCGTATAACTAGTGATACTAGATAACAAGATAAAGCTGCAGCGCCTATGCCGCACGCAATCATACTAGCTTTCATAACTGCCGTTAAGCATCTCGATTCTTTCTCGCTCATTTTAAATCTCCTTTCAAATTGTTAATTATAAAAATAGAAGAAAGCCTTTGCATTCATCATTAAGACAAGGTGCATTAGTATCTACAAATGAAGTAAAAAGCTTTTTAACTGACACATTTGGTTCATCGACTACGCAAGTAATCCCACCTTTGCACTTATCGACAAGTTCATATATGTCATCCCTAAATGGCTTCGGACCGAACTTCGCCACCAAATCTTTCTTCTTGAACTTACGTGCCGCCGTTCTTTTACCAACCGCAACTCCCAATACAAGAGCTACTCCGCCTACAATAATTTCTGTCTTGTGTTCCTTTACGAACTTCTTAATCTGATTCTTTGTCATTTTTATCCTCCATTTTTTCATAATATCATTTAACATTTTACAAATTTCTTCAATATACTTGCCGTTCATTGGCTGATGTAAAACTCGCCGAACCATCCCGTTCGCGCACATTTCTACAGTTACATACCAGTCTCTAAACTTGAAAGTAACATCGGTGTAGTCGATAGGTATAGCATCAAGGTCCGCATTGCAAATTTTACAAATCCTACTTAGAACACGGTCTATGTCCGCAGAAATATCTAGAGAATAGGCTCCATATATTCCAACGTAATCCACTTCCTCATACTCGGAGCGTTTCATAATATACATTACAGTAGGTAATGCTTTCGGAAACGCGAACTCGAACTCAGTTTTTGTATTACACGGTTTCATTGTACTTACTCCTTTCAAATATAAAAGGAAAGAGACTCACAATTGAGTCTCCTCCTTAAGAATCGTGTTACAATAGTTTCATTTTGGAATCGTGATTCTTAACAAATATCGATGCCAATGTTCCGTTCTCTTCGAACTTTAATCCCAAGATGAACAATCCTGCATAACCGGTCAGCTTCATCCCATCGAAAATATAACCTATGATCTTGTCTTTACGCTGATCTTTGCGGTTCAGTTCATCTGTGTCGTGTTTGAACCAATACTCCGCATTGTTCTTGTGTTCGTCCATTCTCATCCGGTACAATTTTTCAAATTTGTCCACTGTTTTTCCGTATGCGTCGGAATTGATGTCTTGAGAATTCAAATCCTCCAAAATTCGGTTTAATTCTGCATCAACTTTTTCTGGTAAGTCTGCCATTTCAAAATTCTCCTTTCATGTTTCTCATAATAGCGTCAACTATTTTCGCGGTTCGTTCATCACTACTATTCGGAACTTTGCTTCAGGTTCTGAGGCTATTAGGTTTGTCATGCTGGGGCACTCAAGCCAAATCATTGGATTGTCTTCGTTGCTTTTGTCGATGAAGACAGTCCCGAGGGTTCGCTTAATTCCTAGCAGCAAATGCATCTCCCATCCTAGCCAAAAGAATAAGAAGCAGATAAACGCCAACACAATAACGGTTTTCATAGAATCACTCCTTTCAAATATAAAAAGTAAAGAGACTCGTTATTGAGCCTCTTCCTTTTCAGTTGCGATTTTATTTTCTTCGATAACTGTTTTCTTGCCGACATAAACACCTATGCTGTATGCGATTAGTGTTATAGCGCCAGTCAAATATCCAAGTCCGAAATTCTTCATAATATTCACCTCCTGTCATTATAGAGACTGCGAATTTCGCGTGAAGAAAATAAATGAGGATGGAAATCCGATTAGGCAGAGTCGCACTGCCACACTAGCATATAGCTAGGCCTCTAATGATGTCGTTTCCTTCTCTCATTATAGAATTTGTAAATTTCGTGCCCTTATCAAAATATCATACATTTCTGTCACCTGCGTAGGGAAAAGAAAATAGCCGTATGGGTAAAACCATACGACCATTCCTGTCTTTCTGAAGAACGCATATCTTGTTGCTTTCTTTTTTAATTCTGTAATTTCCTTTTTTTACGTCTTTTCTCTTTCCTTTCAAATAATAACTTTCAACACAATCATTATTACTTTCAAAGATGTGGATGACCTTAAATTCTCTCTTAAACATTTTAAATCTCCTTTCAATTAATACTCTATTCATTAAAGGAGCTGTAAATATCGCGGGCGAAAAGAAAGAGACTAATTAGTCTCCTCTCCGGTCGATAAACCTAAGTATAGTAATACCGATACGATCATTACAACCATGTTCATAAATCCTCCAATATTCATGTATTAATTCTACCTTTCATTATACAGATTGTAATTTTCGCGTAAAAAAGATAAGAGACTCAATAATGAGCCTCTTAATCTATCCAATTTTCTTTTGCGAATAATAATGGTATTGCAGGCATCGCTACAAAGACCAAAACTGTCGCGTCACGCTCTATTAAGATTGGAACCATACCAACTCCTAATAATCCTAATGCTATCAATTTGTTCTTTAAAGTTTTACACTGTTTCATACTATTCATCTCCTTTCACTAAAGAAGATGTTTTCTTCGCGCTCACATTCT
>CAZXFU010000067.1:0-6745 GCA_964640345.1 uncultured Eubacteriales bacterium | reverse complement strand
TCCTATTTCTTTCGCAATTGCAACCGCGGTATCTTTGTGGTCTCCGGTTATCATTACAGGTCTTATTCCCGCACGTCTGCATAGTTTTACCGCATCTTTTACTTCCGGTCTTGGCGGATCAATCATACCCACAAGTCCTACAAAAATCATGTCATTTTCTAAATTATCAGATGTAACTTTTTCCGGTATTGCACTTAATTCTTTATATGACGCCGCAAGTACTCTAAGAGCCTTAAAAGCCATATCTGAATTTGCTTTTTCGATCTTCTTTATATCATCAGCTGTAATATTTCTTACTTCCCCATTAACTAAAATTTTTGAGCACCTTTTTACTAATAAATCCGGTGCGCCCTTAGTGAGAGAATAAAGCTTTCCTTCGATATTGTTAACTGTCGTCATAAGCTTTCTATCTGAATCAAACGGCAATTCTGAAACTCTTTTATATTTTGCTTCTGTTGCATTTTTGTCAAATCCGCGTGGTGCTGTATATGCAACCAATGCTGTCTCTGTGGGATCTCCAACATATTCAGCTTCTTTTCCTTCATATGTATTTTCTTTCGAATCATTGCACAAGGTAAGAATCCATGCCATTTTCTTTCCGTCTGAAGAAAATTCCTTTATCTCTTCCGCATTAAACGGTTTTCCGGAATAGTATAACTCCTTAACTGTCATTTTGTTTAACGTTAAAGTACCTGTTTTATCTGAGCATATAACCTCGGTTGAGCCTAATGTTTCAACCGCAGAAAGCTTTCTTATAATCGCATTTTTTGCTGCCATTCTTTGAACGCCCATAGCTAAAACAATTGTTATAACAGCAGGTAATCCCTCTGGAATTGCTGCTACGGCCAAACTTATTGCTTTCATAAACAAATCTAAAATTCCTTCAGCATCTATGTTAGGATCTGCTATCCAGCTTAAAACAAAGACTAAAACACAAATAATACCAATCGCAATAGTCAAAATCTTGCTAAGCTCCTCCAACTTAACCTGAAGCGGAGTCATAGAGTTGTCTGTCTCAGAAAGGTATGTAGCGATTTTACCAACTTCGGTATTCATTCCTGTTCCCGTCACAATACCTACGCCTCTTCCGTAAACAGTACTACTTCCGGAATATGCCATATTAACTCTGTCTCCCAATGAAACATCTTCTTTTTTTATAACTACATCTTCCTTTTCAACCGGAACCGACTCACCTGTAAGAGCCGATTCCTCAATTTTCAAAGACGCAAATTCAATAAGACGCATATCTGCCGGTACAAAGTCTCCTGCCTCTAAAATTACAATATCTCCCGGAACAATTTCCTCTGATTTTATATGTTGCACTTCCCCGCCTCTCATAACCTTTGCAAAAGGTGCTGACATATTTTTTAAGGCTTCAAGTGACTTTTCAGCCTTGTTCTCCTGAACAACACCAAGTATAGCATTAACAATAACCACAAATAAAATAATTATTGTGTCTACTATATCTACCTTTTCGTCACCGGCAATTAACGGTGCAATTGCTGAAACAAAAGCTGCTACCAAAAGTACTATGATCATTAAATTCTTAAATTGGTCTATAAACTTAGATATAATACTTTTTTTCTTTTTTTCCTCAAGTTTATTGTGACCATATTCTTTTAACCTTCTTGCTGCTTCTTCATTTGTTAGACCCTTTCTTGAAGAACCTAGACTTTTAATTACGTCATCTGATGACATCGCAAAAAACTTTTTTTCTTCTGTTGCCATTACTAACCCTCCTTGTTTTATACCATAAAATTGTATATTATTTAACGTTAAAAGTCAACGAGCTATCTTCAGAAAAGCCTACTATTTCTCCGGCTTCATTTGTCATATATGCCGGCTCAACCGCAAATTCGCCTAAAAATACATTGCGTATTTTGTATTGAACAGTTATATTAGTTTCTCCTCTCGGATATACATAGAATCTAACTTTTTGAGCTTCGTGGTCAAACAAACTCCATCTAAAATCATATGTTTTTGAAGAAACATACCTTGAAGATGCCGGAATTACATCATCTACAACATAACAACCCTCTTTTCCACCATTAAAATTCAAATTTAACGTAACATCAGAGTATTCACCTAAATTACCTTTCGAAATTGTTTTTGTTACTTTTATGTCACTACTTGTTTTCACGTCCTGTACATCGCCTATATATTCGGCAATTACCTCTATATCGCCTTTTACTTTCTCGATTTTTAGGCTTTCATATTCTGCTTTTGACAAATCCAATATTTTTATTCTGTCTTTTATAAAATCAACCTTTTCTTTTTTATCCATAACAGAATATACAAGCTTTGAATCCGTGTTACTGTTTGGATTGTAGTTGTTTAAATATATCATAAGATCCATAATCGGCAAATATTCTTTTGTATCATTTTTTAGAACATATTGTAAAACCTTTTCAAAATCTTCATGACCAATTAATGCTAATGCAGGCAAAATACGTGATGTAGCTTGATAATAATAAGTTTCGTAATCACTGCTTACGTATTTTTCAGAATCTGTCTCTACCATTAATGGCTTAATTTCTTTTTCATAATACGCTTTAGCAGAATTGTTATCGCCGATATATGCCAGTGCATCTATTAAATTTATTTTGTCTAAAAGTTCTAATCCGTTACTATTTTCAAGTAAAAACTTTACATCATTTAACACAGGCTCCTTTAATGCTGCAAGTCCCATATATGCTGCCGTTACATTGTTTGGTAATGACTCATCATTGTTTAATACTTCTTCAAAATGTTCCTTTTGTGCCGTTTTGTTTATGTATTTTGTTCCGCTTATAACTGCCTGTGCAGTAAACAAAGTATCTATGTTTTCGTTTGCCAACCTGCTTATTCCTCCTCCATACCCATGTAATGCCAGATTTGTCTCTACATTATATACATCTTTTTTATATATTTCATTAAGTTTGCTGTGTGCATAGTTTCTGCCTATAATCTGCTCATTTGTTCCACCGTTGCTTTTTTCTAAAATTTTCATAAGAGATTTGTAATAGATTCCATCGTCTTTGTCAAAAATCATCAAATGAAGAGGGTAACGTACAGACTGTATATTTTTTATTTCTTCAATCGGCATCTCTTTTGTTAAATAAATCTCATGTAACGAGTTTACTATTTCGGTTTCTTTTATTATACTGTCCTTTTTATCTCCGCTTGTAGCCGTAACTTTTATCTTGTATTTTCCTATTTCATGCTTCCCTAAGCTAATCATCGCGACATCTTGTGGATTTAATTCAGCACTCTCGGATTTTACTACTTCATCTTTTTGATTTAACAATTCAATATCATACTTTACCGATGAACTAAGAAGTGCAGCATCTGTTCCGGCAACTCTTAAAGAAATTGTTATATCATCTTTAGATGTATATTTAGTATTTATTACCGGATTTATAAAGAAAGGGATAGTGGTTGTTATATTCTTTTTTGTCTTTCCTGCTTTTGCATCATTACTTACTGCAATACCTGTTATTCTCCATGATGTTAAGTCGTCCGATACGTCAAACGTAACTTCAGCTTCACCGTTTGAATCGGTATAAAGTGGTGTAAATGTAAGAACATCTGTAAACGTATCTCTTATTTCATCATTACCGCCACCACCTTCGCCACCTCCAAAATCCTCGCTTTTATCAGATGCAAAAGTCCTTGGATAATGATACCTCATTTCGTATATTTTTGATAAAGGATCTCTTTCAAAGTTATTAAATAATGCTGCTTCATCTACTACACTAAATAGGAAATTGCATTGAACAGGTTCTCCCTCAGAATCTGTAACCCTTGCCACTGCTTTTACCTTATCGCCTGGCTTATAAGATTCTTTATCTGTTTTTATATCAACCGACAATTCCTTGTCCTTTGTATTAAAGTATATATAACTCTCATTTATTTTATGCACATTTTCTCCGTCAAAAAATGCTCCTGCCACTATACAATTTGGGATTAAATCTTTTGTCATTTTTAAATCCATATAATTATTATCCGTTACGCCTATTGTATTTATCCTGTCTGTTGAAACAACATATAGCATTTTTCCTGTTTTATTTCCACTTTCTTGCAATGTAAGTCTTGTCGATTCGTTTTCTTTTAGTTCATAATTATCTGTTTCAAAAGCATAATATTCTGCATTGTTGGTATAATCACCACTATAAAGGTACATAGTTTTATACCCCGAAAAGCCATCAGGATAAGTGTAATTAATCTTTAATTGATATCTTACATTATCTTTCTCGGTTACTTTCGGAATGTTTACTTCTAGCTTTTCGCCTTTATTGATAACCCAGTTATATGTTTCAATTACATTCTCAATTCTATCCCAAACATATTCCGGTTCATATGTAGAAGTATAATAATTATAATTACTCTTCCCTGTATAACGTTTCTCTGTTGTAATTTCAATTAAATCTGCTGATACATTTTGTGCAAAAGACTCACCTGTATAAATCTTTTCATAATCAATACCACTTTCATCTATTGCACTGTAATTTACTTTTTGAGTAGTTAACACCAGCTTTTTATCACTTGATTTCCATATAGTGTCTATATAATAGTCTGTAGGGAAATATGGGACACTATTGTATGCCATTGCATCTTCATCTATTCCAGCTATTTCAAGCGTTGCTTGTAAGTAAGAAAAATCTCCGCTTGGATCATTAGTATTTGGAGTTAATGTCACATTAGCTTCACCGTTTAAATCTAGCGTAACAGTTTCATAATCCGAATCTCCTTGTTTTACCCTTACTTTTACATTTTTAGCAGACGTTCCGTCGTAAAACTTTCCGTATACATTCAAACTTATTTTGTCGCCCTGTCTGTAGTATGGCTTATTAAATGCTGAAGACAATTTGTATACAGGTTCTATATCTTCAGAAATTTGGATATCTTTCATGTAACTTTTTCTACTATCCACAGAAAGATATACTTCCCCCCATACACTCGAGTGATTTAGAAGATTTATACTGCCACTAAAAGCCCCATTTTCATCTACTTTTGCCTTTTGACTTATATCAGAATTAATTTTTACCTGCACTTCTTCAGGCTTACTTATACCTGACTTCCTAGGTAAAATTACACCCCAATAATTTATCGTATCAGTAGGTAAATAATCGCTTCTATCTGTATATAAATACATATAATAATCATCTTTCAAGCTAATCTCTTCAAAATTTGTTACCTTTCTGTATTCGCCAAACTCTTTACCACTTTTAGTTGTAATAATTATTTTTTGGGGATCATTATATGAAACGTTGAATTCAGCAATTCCGTTTTTATTGGATATCGAAGCTAGCTCTCCTATTTGGACGGTAGCACCCGAAACCGGCAAGTCCGTTTGAACGTCATTTATCCATACTCTCACATCATTGTTTAAGCCATACATATAAACAGAAAGATCTGTTATTTGAAGTGCAGTTTGAAGGTGGATTCCATTTTCTAAATTTGAGATATCCGCAATATACCAGCCAATATCCAATTTCTCCGGGAAATCAATTCTATTATACCAATCATCTTTTTGTGCTTTTGACTCAAATGAATACACAGGTGTATATTTCGACATATCAAAATTATGGTCATACGACTCGCCTACATTGCTGTCTATATTTTTGTAATGTGTTTCAAGATAAGTCATATATTCCTTAAGTGAACTTAATTTATAAACTTTTACGGAAAAAGTTATATCATTATATACATCTCTATCCATCGAGAGCTTTATATTAGGCTCTTTGGTTGTATTAAACGTCTCTTGGTATTCGCTGACAAGCCTTATATATGATTTATCCGGCTTTGTTCTGAATGAAAAAGTATATTCCTCTCCAAGTTCTTCACCGCTTGAATCCTTTAACTCTTTTTTTAACGTAACCTTGTACACTGTATCATCTTTTAATAATTCATTTGGAATAAAAATCGCCTTTTTATCCGAATACGTTAAGTCTCCATCTACTTTTGGATATATTTCAAAATAATCTTTAATATCATTAACCGGCTTTGAAAATGTAATTTCTATGCCGGTATTTTTTGCAACATGAGTAATAGTAGCTAAAGGGGTCGTATTGGTAACCTTAAAATCTGTCTTTGTTTGAAAAGCCCATGATAGTTTAGGTGCATTTTTCCTTGCATCAATATATAAATTATATATTGAGTCATCTTCAAGCTTTTGACTTGGAATAACCGAATATGTACCCTTTGCCATCTTAGTTATAGTGTAGTCAATATCTGGTTCAATTGCCACAATCTTTTTCATCAATTGCTTTGAATAATCTTTTTCGGATTTTATTATAAAATTTGTATCTGTCAATATCTCATTGTCCTCAATTTTATTTGCAACAACATCAAAATTCAAATTGCTTAGAGTATTACTTATAAAATAATTAATAATAACAACCGTAACCACCATTAAAGTAACTAATATTACACCCACAAGGGCCAATATTTTTTCCTTTTTTGATTCCATTTCATCCCCTCCCAAAAAGTTTTTTACAACACATATATTATATTTAAATTTTTTGTAAGAGTAAAGAGATTAAAAAATCTCTTTTTCAAAGAATCAAAAAACCCCCTTAAACAGTGAATTTCTCATACATTCGCATCTTTTATAAGAAACTTACTGTTTAAGGGAGTTTTTTTACAACCCTTTTTATTCCAAATCTTCTGAAACGTATACCGCACCATTTTCTCCCGAATATTTTTTCTCTTTCTTCTCACTCTTCCCAAATATTCCCTGAAGTTTATCTATGGCTTCCGGCAT
>CAZXFU010000066.1:0-6746 GCA_964640345.1 uncultured Eubacteriales bacterium | reverse complement strand
GATGATGTTACATTGTCTATTTTGCCTTTGCATCATACGTATGAGTGTACTGTTGATTTTTTACTGATGTTATATAGCGGTGTTAGAATATCTTTTTGCGAAGGACTTAGGTATATTGTGCAGAATATGAAAGAAGTAAAGCCTACAGTTATGATTGCTGTTCCTTTAATTTATGAGAAAATCTATAAGTCAATTTTTGATACTGCAAGAAAAAACGGTAAATTAAAAACTTTGCAAGGCGGACTTAGGTTGAGCAAATTGGCGGAGAAAGTTAAGGTTGATTTGAAAAAGAAGTTATTTAGTAGTGTTTTAGAAAATTTTGGCGGAAGAATGAGGCTTGCAATTGCGGGTGGTGCTGCAAGTAAACCTGATATTTTACAAGGAATGCAGGATTTGGGTTTTTTTGTAATTCAAGGGTATGGCTTAACTGAGGCTTCGCCTATTGCGTTTGTTAATCATGTTGATAATTATAAAAATAATTCTATAGGAAAGCCTTTGCCAGGAATTGAAGTTAAGATAGACAATCCTGACAAGAACGGAGTGGGCGAGATTTGGATAAAAGGCCCTATTGTAATGAAAGGATATTATGAGAATGAAAAGGCTACAAAAGATACTTTGCTTGACGATGGTTGGCTAAAGACCGGAGATATAGGATATAAAGACAGTGAGGATTTTTACTATATTACTGGACGAAAGAAGAATGTTATTGTAACTAAAAACGGAAAAAACATTTTCCCGGAAGAAGTTGAGTCTTATTTAAATAAGAGCCCAATAATTAGGGAAAGTATGGTGTTTGGGAAAGAAGTTGAAGGAGAAATAGAACCTTTAGTTTGTGCAATAATTGTGCCTGATTATGATGCGATTCGTACTGAAACAGGCAAAAGCAGCATTGATGATGAAGAGGTAGAAAAGTTTATTTCTCAAGAAGTTAAAAGGGCAAACAGGCAGATGCCGACATACAAATATGTTAAAAAGTTTGAAATTCAAAAACAAGAATTATCTAAGACTACTACACATAAAATAAAGAGATATTAAAACTAGGTTACAAAGGAGGAAAGATTTATGGCACAAGTAAAAGTAAGATTGAATGATAAAGAATTTTTAGTAGAGAAGGATACAAGGATTATTGATTTTATTAATTCCTACGGAATAGAAAGTTCATCTCCAATTTTAGGTGCAACTGTAAATAATGAATCCAGAAGTTTAAGACATAAATTAGATGTTGATTCTGACATTAAGTTTATAGATTATAATTCTTCTGAGGGAGTTAGCATATATAGGAGAAGTGTTCTGTTTTTATTTATAAAGGTTTGCGAGGAATTGTATCCGGAATCACATGTTGTTGTAAGACATTCTATAAATAAAGGCGTTTTTTGTGAATTAAAAAATTGCCCGGTTACCATAAATGAAGAGTTAAGAAAAAGAATTGAAGAAAGAATGAGAGAGCTTATTTCAGATAAGATACCGTTTATTAAAAGAAAGGTTACTAAAGAAGAAGCTAAGCATATTTACATGAGTTTAAAACAGCCGGACAAAATAGGTGTTATTGATTCGCTGGATATGGATATGGTAACTGTTTATTCGTGTGGTGATTGGAATGATTACTTTTATGGATATTTAGTCCCAAATAGCGGTTTTTTATCGATTTTTGAACTTAGGCTATATGAAGGTGGCTTTATTATACGCTATCCGGAAAAAGGAGATTTTTACCATTTGCCTCCTTATAACGATCAGAAAAAATTGTTTGAAATTTTTAAAGAGTTTAAACGTTGGAATAAGATTCTTGGTGTTGAAAACGTTACTATGTTAAATGATATTGTTAAATCCGGGAAAATGAATGAATATATGCGTATTGCAGAGGCTCTTCAGGAGAAAAAATATGCTGCGACAGCAGATATGATTGCTTCAGATCCTAAGAAGAAGATTGTTTTAATTGCTGGTCCATCATCTTCGGGGAAGACTACATCTTCACATAGACTGGCTGTTCAGCTTATGGTAGACGGTGTAAAGGCTGTTCCGATTGCACTCGATGATTATTTTGTTAATCGTGATAGAACTCCTATTGGTAAAGATGGCAAGCCGGATTTTGAGAGCTTATATGCTGTTGACCTAGATTTGTTTAATAATCATCTTAAAATGCTTCTTGCCGGAGAAGAAGTTGAACTACCGATTTTTGATTTTAAAACAGGTATGCGAAAAATCAGTGGCAGAAAGATAAGGTTAGAAGAAAACCAGGTACTTATTTTTGAAGGAATCCATGCGTTAAACGAAGAGTTAACTCGTGATATTCCTAGAGAGAATAAGTTTAAGATGTATATAAGTGCCCTTACTTCTATAAATATTGACGATCATAATTCTATTAGCACATCAGATTCAAGATTGCTTAGGAGAATGGTTAGAGATTATAAGTATAGAGATCATTCTCCTGAGAGGACTTTAGAACTTTGGGATGCGGTAAGGCTTGGAGAAGAGAAAAATATTTTTCCTTACCAAGAGGATGCAGATGTTATATTTAATTCTGCAATGTTTTATGAAATTGGAGTGCTAAGGACTGTTGCTGAGCCACTTTTAAAAGGAGTTAGTAAGGATTCGCCATATTATCCTAAGGCAAAGTCTATGCTTGATTTTATACAGTATTTTGAGCCGATTTCTTCTGAAAGTGTTCCGGAAAATTCTATTATGAGGGAATTTATCGGGGGAAGTTGTTTCCAAGAAGAATAGAGAGGAAAAGTTTGGAAGGAAGATAGAATATGAAAGTTTATTTAGATAATGCTGCGACTACGGCACTTTTGCCGGAGATTATTGATGAGGCGAAATACATAACGGAGAATGTTTACGGCAATCCGTCTTCACTTCATTCTATAGGCTTAGAAGCAGAGAGAGTTGTTAGAAATTCAAGGCAAATTATTGCTAAGTCTTTGGGTGTCGAGACAGGTGAGGTTTATTTTACGTCAGGTGCTACAGAATCTGATAATACTGCTATTTTTGGAAGTGTTTATGCAAATTCCAGGCGTGGTAAACATATTATTACTTCAAAGATTGAGCATCCTGCTGTTTTAAATTGTTTTAAGAAGTTAGAGCAAGAGGGTTTTGAGGTTACTTATTTGGATGTTGACAATAATGGCGTTATAAATATGGAGCAATTTGAATCCGTCGTTTCAGATAAGACAATTTTTGTGAGCGTTATGGCTGTTAATAATGAAGTTGGTAGTATTCAGCCGATTCGTGAGATTGCAAAGTTTAAGAGAAAGCATAACTTTATTTTGCATACAGACGCTGTTCAGGCGTATACAAAGATTCCTTACAATTTATACAATATTGCTGATCTTATAAGTTTGAGTGGTCACAAGATCCACGCATTAAAGGGAATTGGTGCCCTTGTTGTAAAAAATGGAGTTAAGATTTTGCCATTTATGTTGGGGGGCGGTCAAGAAGGTGGTTTTAGAAGCGGTACCGAGAATGTGGTTGGTATTGCTACTTTAGCTAAGGCTGCTGAGCTTCCTTATGATTGTGAAAAGATAAGAAGACTTAGAGATTTATTAAAAAATGGAATTGACGATATAAAGAATGCTAGGGTTAATTGCTATAATAACGGAGATATTGCCCCTCATATTCTAAGTGTGTCTTTTGATGGGGGTAGAGGAGAAGTCTTGATGCATGCTTTAGAGGAGAAGGGGATTTTTGTTTCTACGGGTTCCGCTTGTCATTCTAACAGATTTGGAGAGAGTCATGTTTTGTCTGCAATAGGTCTTAGCAAAAGTGAGATTGGAGGTACGGTTAGATTTAGTCTTGGGGCACTTAATACTGATGAAGATGTAAATTATTGTGTTGAAGTGATTAAAGGCTTAAAATATTAAATGGAGTGATTTTATGGGAAGAGTTATTTTAATTGTTATGGATAGTGTTGGGGTGGGAGAATTGCCTGATGCTAATAAATTTGGTGACGTTGGAGCTAATACTTTTCTTCATGTTTATAAGGCTAATGGTGGCTTAGAGATTCCTAATTTATTAAAGCTCGGAATTGGAAATATTGACGGTAATTCTGAACTTGGTAGGGTTGGAGAACCTGTTGGAGCATATATGAAGTTAAAGGAAAAGTCCGCCGGCAAGGATACGACTGTTGGTCATTGGGAGATGTCCGGAGTCATTACTTCTGTTCCTTTTAGAATTAATCCGAACGGTATGTCTCAGGATTTTATTGATGATTTCGTAAGAGAGGCAAGCCTTGAGGGTGTTTTAGGAAATGTTGCAGGTTCTGGGACTGATATTATGAAGGAATATGGTGAAGAGCATTTAAGGACCGGACTTCCTATTGTGTATGTTTCAACTGTTGACAGCAATTTCCAAATATTGGCACACGAAGAGAGATTCGGATTAGATAGATTATATGATATTTGTAAGGTCGCGAGGAAACTATTAAAAGGAGAAAGGGAAGTTGCAAGGATTATTGCAAGACCTTTTATTGGAACATGCCGGACTGACTTTGAACGTACTTCAAATAGAAGAGATTATTCTGTCGAACCGACAGGAGTAACTATGTTAAATAGGATAAGCGAGGCAGGAATGACTGTTGCAGCTGTTGGAAAAATTGAAGATATTTTTTGCGGCGTTGGAATTACAGAATCAATACATACAAAAGATAATATGGATGGAGTTGATAAAACTCTTGAGTATATGAAGAGTGTTAAAGATGGTCTTATTTTTACAAACTTAGTTGATTTTGATATGAAATATGGTCACAGGAATGATTATAAGGGATATGGAGAGGCTATAGAGATGTTTGACAAGAGGATACCGGAAATTATTTCTGATATGAAGAAAGACGACATTTTAATGATTACAGCAGATCATGGATGCGATCCTACGGCCCCTGGGTGTGACCATACTCGTGAACATATTCCATTACTTATTTACGGGGATAGAGTTAAAGCCAATAGTAACCTTGGCATAAGAGAGTGCTTTGCGGATATTGCAGAAACGATATTAGATATTTTTGGACTGGAAAAAATCGGAACTGGAGTTTCTTTTGCTAATGATATCCTTAAAAATTAAAATGGAGAGAAATTGATGATAAAGAACATAAAGTTATTTTGTATATTTTCAGTTGTTATTATATTTGCAACATTGATATTTTTTGTTGTTTTGCATAGCGATGATTTTGCTCCAAAAGAAGAGATAAATGAAATTGTAAAAGAGGAGAAAATTAGTCTCTTAATTATTGAACCTGATTATATAAATCCGTTGATTTCATATAATAAATATGTTCAGGAAATTTCAAATTTAGTTTTTGATGGATTAACGAAATTAGATGATACATTAAAGCCTCAACCGTCTTTAGCAAAGACTTTTATTCCGAATAATGATTTGACAGAGTGGGAAGTAACTTTAAGAGATGATGTCTTTTTCCATGATAACACCAAGTTTTCGGCAGATGATGTTGTGTTTACAATTAATAAAATAAAGGAACTGGGGGATTCTTCGTATTTTGCATATAATGTGGAAAATGTAGAATCTGTGAGCAAAGTTTCGGATTTTGTGGTTAAATTTAAGTTGAAAACTTCGGACAATTTTCTTATGAATAAGATGACTCTACCGATTTTATCTAAAAGTTATTATTCAGGAAGAAAACTTGAAGATGCTGATGTGTATGTCGGGACAGGTTTATATAGACAGATTGAAGTAAGTGATACAAATATGCGACTTACATCTTTTGATAATTATTATTCTAAAGTTAATGGGAATATAAAAAACATTTATGTTTTTATTACCGGGAAAAACAGACCCGGATTTGAGCTTCTTAAGTTAGACGAAATAGATATAGCTGATACTGATACTGACGTGGGAGCTTACGGTAGAAGTGCGTACAGTAGTTCAAAGTATGTTACAAGCGTGTTTGAAGGGATAATTTTTAGCCCTGAAAATGAAGCACTAAAAGATAATGTCGTCCGTCAGGCTATTTTACTTGGAATAAATCGTGATCTTATTGTAGAAAACTATTTGAGCGGATACGGTGTTTCAGTAGATTTGCCTGTAAATCCTAATTCTTATTTGGTTAATAAGAACCTTAGTAAAAACTCTTTTAATCCGGAGAAAGCACAAGACATTTTAACTAATAATGGTTGGGTTAATAACGTAGCTTTAGGTTGCAGAAACAAAGGAATGCAGAAGCTTCAGTTTAATTTACTTGTTAATTCGGACAATGAAAATTCTAAAGGTAAAGCAGAGTTTATTAAAAACAATTTGAAAAATATTGGCATTGATGTAAATGTTGTTGCAAAAAGTGCTACTTTATATAATACTGCGATAGCTGAACATGAGTATGATTTAGCACTTACTGATTGGGCAATTTCTGAATATCCGGAATTTTTGTATAATTTTGAAAGTAATTCAAAGGACAATATTTTTGGATTTAGTAATGCTGATTATGATTATTACGTGTTTATGGCACGGACAGAGTTTTTAGACGGAAAAACGAAAGAATATTTTGATAAGTTGCAAGAAATTCTTATAAAAGAACTTCCGATTGCCGGAATTTATTTTGAAACTTCAACTGTTTATTATAACCAAAAAATGGAAGGGAAGCTAAATCCTACTATTAATAACATTTATGCAGGGTTGGGGGATATTATAAAAAAGTAGAATGTATTTATTAACAGGAAGAGTAAAAATGCCGAGCAAAAAATAAAAAAATATATGTCAATGATTTTTGAAAATGTCCCAAAATTTGTTTAACATTAGCCCTAAAA
>CAZXFU010000065.1:1231-6785 GCA_964640345.1 uncultured Eubacteriales bacterium | reverse complement strand
CATAGTGGCAAAGTCTGAAACCGGCATTGTTTTTACCGTCATAATCCAAAACACACGTAACATCAATGCTAAAAGCAACAATATTCCAATTTTATATCTGGTTTTTATGTTAAGAAAAATCACAACACTTCCAAGAAGTAATGTTCCGAATTCCAAAGCCAAAAATATATTTGACACATCTCCGCTTGACAACTTTGTAATAAACGCAAAGCTCGTTATAGTTAATATTCCAATTAACACACCCACAACTACTTTTAATATATTAATTAAAAAATCACAAAACTTTTCCATCTGTCTTCCTCCTGTAAATAACTACGAATAATTTTAGCATAATTATATATACAAAGCAATTACAGAATTTTTTTCAGTTGCCTTACAAATTGACTTTTACTATTTAATATGGTAAACTCCAACTGTTAGAAATCGTTTAAAGATTGGAGTGATTTTAATTGGACAAAGAGCTTATAAGTATTGTTGTTCCTTGCTTCAATGAAGAAAAAGCAATCCCTTTTTTTATTGAAGAAATTGAAAAAACAGTCCATCAAATGGAAAATGAATTTAATATCAGCTTCGAATATATATTTATAGATGATGGTTCAAAAGACGCTACACCTACTATAATGAAAGATTTAGCAAAAAAAATGAATAACTTCCGTTATATAATTTTTTCGAGAAATTTCGGGAAAGAAGCTGGACTTCTTGCCGGATTATCTGCCTCAAAAGGCGACTATACAGTTGTTATGGATGTAGATTTACAAGATCCTCCGCACTTACTAAAAGATATGTACTCAATTATAAAAACAGGAGAATTTGATTGTGTTGCCACAAGACGTACAAACCGAAAAGGCGAACCTCCGATAAGATCCTTCTTTGCCAGAATTTTTTACAAGTTGATAAATAAAATTTCAGATGCAAACATTGTAGATGGGGCAAGAGATTATAGATTAATGACCAGAGCAATGGTAAACGCGATTCTGTCAATTAGCGAATATAATAGATTTTCAAAAGGAATTTTTGGTTGGGTTGGCTTTAATACAAAATGGTTGGAATATGAAAATACAGAAAGAGTCGCAGGCGAAACTAAATGGTCATTTGGGAAGTTATTTTTGTATTCTCTTGACGGAATAGTAGCTTTTTCAACTGTACCACTTGCCATCTCATCGGTTATTGGCTTAATATTCTGTTTAATATCGCTCCTTATGATTATAGTAATAATCGCAAAAACACTTATGTTCGGAGATCCTGTCGCAGGTTACCCTTCTCTTGTTTGCATAATATTCTTAATTGCGGGGATTCAATTATTTTGTATGGGAATACAAGGACAATATCTATCTAAGACATATTTAGAGACAAAAAAAAGACCGGTTTATATAATAAAAGAAACCAATCAAGATTAATTCTTTATTTTCCTTGTAGCTCTTCTAAAGACTATACAGTTTAGATAAGAGTTGTAAAAAATGAGACTTTTTCAACAGCCTCATTTTTTACAGTTCATTTTATCTTCTAAATTGTAAAAGGTTTAGCAGTTCGTCCATTCTTCGACTAAGCTCCATAGTCTCTTGGTCAGGCTTACGATTAGTATTGTTGAGCATTTTTTTGTTTAGTATTCCACGAATTTTCTCAATTTCGTCTCTAATCTGTTCACGTGTTTGCATCTTTATCATCCCCTTCAACGTTCTACATTTTACTATAAGGTAAATTTTTTTACAATATATTATTTATCATAAATTCATTTTCTTCTTCTATATTCTTAATATACTCTTTTAAAACTGCGAAATTTGCCGAAATATTGTCGCTATTAAAAAAATTTTTTATTTTACTATCAATTTCTGTTAAAGATTCTGAAATTTTATTAACATCTTTATGATCTATAATAATTTCCAAAATTTTTTCATGTTTCTTCCATTTTTTTATAACTTCCTGCATCTTTTTTTCTGTATTTTCTAAATTTCCTGTCAAAAATAGTGTTTCAGCTTCTCCTACATCTCTAACCATACCTTGAGATACCGAGTTTAAATAACTTTGCTGCCCTACTCCTATACACAAAATGATAATTACTCCTATTATCAACCCATAAGGTGTAAAATCTTTCATTTTTCTCCCCCTCGCTAAATTTCCTTTTTCTGAATATAAAATTCTCCCTTTTCATTTACATTAGCGTAGAACACATCTTTAATGCTAAGTTCTTCACTCTCTAATCTTTTTTCGATGTCATAAACTGTAATATTTGCACTTTCTAAGTTTTCTTTTACTACTTTACCGTCTAATATAATATTAATAGGCAATCCTTCATATTCAGTCATAACAAGCATTTGTTCAGCGGTAACAGGCTGCTTTGAAGCTTTTAGTATAACACTTAGCTGTCCACTGGTTTCAAGTATCGCATATTGTACATCATCCACCTTAACAACTCCATTTATCCTAAGTTGTTCAAGTAACTCAGTTATATTATATTTTTGCTTCAGCATATTTTTCTGTATCATTTTTCCGTTTTCAATTACAATCGTGTATTTCCCAGATATGAAATCCTGAAGCCATTGGCTTTTTGTCGTAAAATACGAAAGTGCTACCTGAGTAATTGTAATAGTAAAGACAGGTATAATCCCACTAATTAGAGGGACAGACGTATCTTCCATCGGCAATGTTACCAATTCCGAGATTATTAAAGTTATTGCCAATTCATATGGTTGCAATTGCCCAATTTCCCTTTTTCCCATTATTCTCATAACCAAAATGACAAGTAAATACAGGAAAAAAGCCCTGAAAATTAATATTAGCATTTTATCCTCCCAAACAAAATAATAATTTGACGTTTTCTCCTTTCAATTTTTCCAATATTTTAAATTTAATACTGTATTTGAAAAAAAATTGCATAAAAAAAAGATATCTGTAAAAAATAACATCAAACAAAAAATAAGGAGGGTTATCATGGATAATCAACAAAAAACAAATAGTAAAACTGTTTCATCAGATTGGAACGTAGCCGGAATAGTTATTCGTTTAATTGCTTCGGCAGTGGTTTTAGCTATTACTGCATTCTTAACACCCGGCTTTGCAATTACAGGAATAGGGTCATTAATAGTCGCTGCAATCGTTTTAACTATAATGGATTATTTATTTGTAAAATTGCTTGGAATAGAGGCTTCTCCCTTTGGCAGAGGAATTGTAGGATTTGTCGCCGCAGCTTTAATACTATACTTAACCCAATTTTTCGTTGCAGGTTACAGTATAACTGTATTATCAGCAATAATTGGTGCTATTGTATATGGAATTGTAACTTACCTTATTCCTGGAAATGAAGCTATGTAAAAATTGGACAAAATAAAAAGTCTTTGCCACTAAAAAATTAGCACGAATGTCATATAGTTTAAAAGATGCGAATATTCACAGGAAACCATCCTACAGTGTAGGACAAAAGGGGGTTGTAGAAAACTAAGCATCGTTAAATTATATGATATTTATGCCAATTTTTTAGTGGCAAAGACTTTTTTTATCCAATTTCTGCATTCAAAGGCAAATATTTTGTATTGAAACAAAAAAACACATTATGTTACCATTAAATAAGGGAGATGGTAACATGAAACGATTTTTTAGAATTTTCTCAATTACTCTATTACTTATATGTACTTTTTCTTTTGCACAGCCAAACCTTTCAATTAAAGTAAACAACAAAACTATTTCAAGTGATGTGGCACCATTTATAAAAAACGGTACTACATATGTTCCCGTAAAATTCGTAGCCGAAGCATTAAAAGTTGACTCAGTAACGTGGAACAGTGAAAACCGGTCTATTATAATAAAAAATTCTGGAAACACGATTTTATTATTCATCAATAAAAATTACGCATATGTAAATAATCAATATACAGCGTTAAATAACAATACTTTAATAAAAGGAAATCGGACATTCGTACCTATTCGATTTGTCTCTGAAATACTAGGTGCAAAAGTGGAATGGGACGAAGATACATACACCGTATCTATTTCCACACAAAACACGTCCTCAGTTGTTAAAAACAGTACAACTCCTTCTACTTCAACCACCACATCTAATGAAACGATAACCAACGATGACGTTTATTGGCTTTCGAGAATAATAGAGGCTGAAGCTGCCGGCGAGCCTTATAAAGGAAAAGTGGCCGTTGGCGAAGTAATACTAAACCGTGTAAGAAGCCAAGAATTTCCAAATACAATTTGGGGAGTAATTTTTGACAAAAATTTCGGAGTACAATTTGAACCTGTTGCTAACGGGACTATTTATAACACTCCTTCTGCAGACAGCATAAAAGCCGCAAAAGAAGCTCTTAACGGTTCTAGTTATGTAGGAAATTGCTTATACTTCTTAAACCCAAAAATTGCTTCAAGCACATGGATTTCTAAAAACAGGCAATATTATACGACCATATCTAATCATGAATTTTATGTGTAAAAAAGTGGAGGCCCCTTTTCAGAGCAGCCTCCACTTTTTTACTTAGTCATTATTAGCTTCAATTCTTTCCTTAACCTTAGTAGCCTTGCCAACTCTATCTCTTAAGTAATAAAGTTTAGCACGTCTAACTTTACCCGTTCTAGAAACCTCGATTTTATCAATCTTAGGAGAGTTAACAGGGAATATTCTTTCAACTCCTACGCCATAAGAAATTCTTCTTACTGTAAATGTTTCAGAAACACCTGCTCCTCTTCTCTTAATAATAGTTCCTTCGAACATTTGAATTCTTTCTCTTGAACCTTCACGAACCTTAAAGTATACCTTTACAGTATCACCAATTTTTAATTCTGGTAAATCAGTTCTGATTTGTTCTTCTGTTATATTTTTAATAATATCCATCCTAATTTTCACCCCTTTTTTTAAGTAATTCCGGTCTTTTTTTCAATGTACGCTTATAGGATTCCTCTTCACGCCATTTTTTTATATTGGCATGATGACCCGAAAGTAAAATATCAGGAACAGTCCTACCCATAAACTCTACCGGACGTGTATATTGAGGGTATTCCAAAAGTCCATCCGAAAAAGACTCTTCTTTAGTCGAATCTTCCGCAAGAACACCCGGCACCAACCTTGAAACAGTATCAATAACTACCATTGCAGGCAATTCTCCACCGGTTAAGACATAATTACCTATTGAAATTTCATCTGTTACGATTTCTTCCAATATTCTTTCGTCTACACCTTCATAGTGACCACAAAGTAAAATTATTCTATCATTTAAGGTCAAATCTTTGGCTATTTGCTGTGTAAATTGTCTCCCTTGCGGTGACATATATATAACTGGGATTGAAGTATCATCGCCGGCTACGCTCTTATACGCATCGTATATAGGTTGTGCCTGCATAACCATCCCTGCTCCACCCCCATATGGGTAGTCATCAACTCTGTTATGCTTATCTAATGTATAATCACGTATATTAACAGTATTAATTTCAACAATTCCTTCGCTAACAGCACGTCCAATTATACTTTCATTCATAACATTTTTAATCATCTCAGGGAATAATGTTAAGATATCAAATCTTATTTTCTTCAAACTTACTCCTCCAATTAATCTAAAAGTCC
>CAZXFU010000065.1:0-1221 GCA_964640345.1 uncultured Eubacteriales bacterium | reverse complement strand
GCAATTTGATATTCATCGTTCCATTATCCAAGTCCACCGCTTTCACAACCCCGTCTAATACAGGAATGCAAAGAGGTTTCTCCTTATAATCCACAACATAAACATCATTACTGCCGGTATTAAAAACTTCATTTATTATTCCAAGTTCGCCAAACACTTCATCAACAACCATTAGGCCAATCAAATCACAAATATAGTAACTTCCGTCAGGTAGCGGTTTTAAATCTTCTCTCGGCAACTCTAAAAACTTGCCTTTAAATCTTTCGGCAAGATTCATATCATCAATTCCCTTAAGCTTTATTAATGCGAAATCCTTGTGAAACCTTACATTCTCGGCTTCATATTTCTTTCCGTCAATAAAATAATAAAAATATTCAGCAAGATCTTTAGCATTATCAACTAAAGGAACAATCTTTAATTCGCCTTTAATACCATGAGTATTTACTATCTCACCAACACAAAGCATTTTATGCACATCAAACAGTCCTTTCGAAATTATTCAATAATTTCTACATTTACTCTTTTATTTAATTTTGCAGCATTAGCTTTAACAAGAGTTCTAATTGCCTTAGCAATTTTTCCTTCTTTACCAATTACTCTACCCATATCTTCTTGAGCAACTCTTAACTCTAAAATAACAGATTGCTCACCTTCAACTTCAGTAACTGTGACTTGGTCAGGATTGTTAACCAAATATTTTGCAATAGTTTCTAACATTTCTTTCATAGTAAAATCCTCCTTTTATTAGTTAATACCTGCTTTTTTAATTAAAGCTCTAACTGTATCTGTGGGTTGTGCACCCTTTTTAATCCAGTCTTGAACCTTTTCAGCTGTTAAGTTGATAGCAACAGGCTCTTTCATAGGATCATAAGTGCCAATTTCTTCGATAATTCTTCCGTCTCTAGGATATCTTGAATCAGCAACAACAATCTTATAGCAAGGTGCTTTCTTCGCCCCAACTCTTTGTAGTCTAATCTTAACCATTAGCTCACCGCCTCTCAGAAACAATAATTAGTATATATACAACCGTAAAGTATATCTACTTGACAGCTAATATTCTATATCATACCAGTATATTTGTCAACTATTTATATAAAATTATTTGTAATAATACCTGCAACTCAAAAAAATAGCACAAGCAACCCTCACAGCCCTATGAATTAAACGGTTCTATAATAAATGTTGGGGTGGGAAAAATCCACTCCAACATTTTTGTTTAAA
>CAZXFU010000064.1:0-6957 GCA_964640345.1 uncultured Eubacteriales bacterium | reverse complement strand
AACATAGAAAGGATTTCTTTTTCATCAGTTTACACAGTTTTTTCTACATACTCTTCAAAATTTTTTACAAGTGTGTTTATTTGGATGTTTATTGGAATTTTGGTTACTGCACTAACGGCTTATGGAATGGTTTCAACGGGGCTTGCAAATTTGGTGCTTATTAATCCGATTTTGGTATGGGCTTTCTTTATTGCAGAGTTTGTTTTGGTTTATTTTATTTCAAAGAATATGACTGCTGAAAACGTATCATCTAGCAGAAACAAAATGTTATTTATTGTATATTCGATTGTAAATGGGATTACACTTTCATCTATTTTTTTCGTTTATGAAATCGGACTTATTTATAAAGCGTTTATAGGAAGTGCGTTGATGTTTGGTGCGATGGCACTTTACGGACATTACACAAAGGCTGATTTAAGCAAGTTTGGTTCTATTCTTGTTATGGGGCTAGTCGGTGTTATACTTATGACACTTGTAAATTGGGTATTTAGTTTCTTCGGAATGTATAGTGGAACGTTCGATGTGGCTTTAGGTTATATAACTTTATTTATTTTCTTAGGGCTTACTGCATGGGACATTCAAAAGCTAAAGGCTATGTATAACTTTACTGAAGGAAACGATGAAGTTGTTCAAAGTATGGCGGTTTATGGTGCACTTAGTTTATATTTAGATTTCATTAATTTATTCTTATCATTACTTAGAATTACAAGTTCAAGAGATTAAAAAAGTGACAGATGAAAAGTCTTTACAAAAAAATAACACAGTCGCCATATAGTTTAACGCTGCTCAGGATTCACGGCAGTAGGTTCTAGCTAATTACTAAAGTAATTAGAGAACCTTTGCATGGGACGTACATCTGTGTGAAACACGCAGTGTTACGTCCGCAACGGAAACCTTTTATCCTACGCTGTAGGATGGTTTCCTGTGAATATTCGCATCTTTTAAACTATATGGCGACTGTGTTATTTTTTTGTAAAGACTTTTCATCTGTCACTTTTTTGTCACTTTTATTTAGTAATATAACTAATGTAAAGGGGATGAAAGAAGTATGGAAATCTTAAGAGTTGAAAACTTGTGCAAAACATACGGTAAAGGTGAAAATATAGTAAAGGCTGTGGATAATATTTCTTTTTCTGTAGAAAAGGGAGAGTTTGTAGCTATAATAGGTGCAAGCGGAAGTGGAAAATCTACATTACTTCATTTATTGGGCGGTGTGGATAGGCCAACTTCCGGAAAGGTCTTTATTGACGGAAAGGATATTTATTCCTTAAATGACGATAATCTCGCAATTTTTAGGAGACGTCAGATAGGACTTATTTATCAGTTTTATAATTTAATTCCTATTTTGAATGTTGTTGAAAATATTACGTTGCCTTGCGAACTTGATGGCGAGAAAGCAGATGAAAAGAGATTAAATGAATTGTTAAAAACACTAGGTTTAGAGAGCAGGAGAACACATTTGCCAAATGAATTGTCGGGCGGTCAGCAACAAAGGGTTTCAATAGGTCGGGCTATGATAAATAATCCCGCTATAATGCTTGCAGATGAGCCGACAGGTAATTTGGACTCCAAATCAAGTGAAGAGATTATTTCGTTACTTAAACTTTCTAATAAAAAATTTAACCAAACATTGATTGTTATTACGCATGATATGAATATTGCAAAGCAAGCGGATCGTGTTATTGCTATTGGCGACGGAAAAATTTTAAATGATGAAAGGAATTAAGTAATATGGATATATTGAAGAAATTTACTATTAGAAATTTGTTGCTAAACAAAAAAAGAACAATAGTTACGATTATTGGTATCGTTTTGTCAACAGCACTTATTTGCGGTACTGTAGGGTTGGTTGCAAGTGCTAGGCAGACTTTACTGGAAACTACAAAAAGATCTACCGGAAATTACCATACTAAATTTTATGACGTGCCAAAAGATGAGTTAAAATATATACAGGAAAATATTAATGTTGAGTCGTATTTTTTAACTGATAAGCTTGGAGTTGCAAGGCTTAGTGGTAGCAAAAATAAGTATAAACCGTATTTGCAGATTTTAGAGTATGATAAAAAAGCTCTTAATAATAACGGTGTAATATTAACTGAAGGCAGATTGCCGGAAAATTCAGACGAACTTTTAATTTCGGAACATATTAAAGATAACGGAAGAATTAAGCTTAATGTTGGCGACAAGGTAACGTTAGATATTGGAAAACGTATTGATGCTAGTGATGGGTTTGAGTTAAATAATGACGTCTTATATGATGAAGATAGAACGGAAGATATAGTTGATACAGTGAGAAAGACATATACAATTGTCGGTATAATGAAAAGACCGGACTATTCTATTGAGCCGTATTCCGCACCTGCATATACTGTTGTTACTTGCATGGATGGTGTTAGAGATAAAGCGGATATTGCTGTTTTGTATACAAAACCTCGTGAATGTGCTAGTAATAATAAAATGATTAATCCGGATAAAAAGTATGATCAAAAGGTAAATGCCGAATTATTAAGATATGAGGGCGTTATGGGTAATGAAGCAATGATGACGATAATTGGAATTGCTTCTGTAATAATGACAATAATTGTGGTAAGCAGTGTATTTGTAATTAGAAACAGTTTTAGTATATCGGTTTCTGAGAAAAGTAGACAATATGGAATGCTTTCTAGTATTGGGGCGACGAAGAGACAGATTAAGAGAAGTATTGTTTTTGAAGGTTTTATTATAGGGCTTATTGCAATACCGATAGGAATTTTATGCGGAGTTGTTGGAATTGTTATTTTACTAAAGGTAGTTAATTATTTGTTGGCAGATGCGTTAAACGGGTATTTATTTGAATACAGTCTTCCGTTTATTCCTATGTTGATTGCAGTTATTGTTTCGTTTGTGACTATATATTTATCTTGCATTATTCCTGCACATAGGGCTTCAAAGATTTCGCCGATAGAGGCAATTAGAGGAAATAATGATATTAAGATAAAATCTAAAAAACTAAAAGTCCCTGGCTATGTAAGCAAATTATTTGGCATTGGCGGAGTTATAGCAAGTAAGAATTTAAAGAGAAACAAGAGAAAATATAGAACGACAGTTGTTTCAATAGTTGTAAGCATTGTTATATTTATTTCGTTGTTTTCCTTTATATATTACGGAAATAGGACATCCAGAGTATATTATACAGAAATGAAGTATAACGTTATTGTATATACAAGCGATTCAAATGCAAAAGATGTTGCTTACGATATTTCAAGATTAGACGGTGTTGATAAATTCGCTTATTCATATTCAGAGATATCTGAATTAGAGGCGGATAAATATTGCACCGAATTTGGAAAAGAAATTGTGGATAGCAGTGAAGGTGCAGATGGAATATCAAGTATATCAATTTATACGTACAATAATGAATATTTTAAGGAGTATTTAAAAGAAGTTGGTGTATCAGAGGAAAAATACAAAGACGGTGTTGTCCTTATAGATGATATTGTTGAAGAGCAGGAAAATGGTCAAAAAGTATTCAAAAATATTTACAATATAAAAACGGGAGATACAGTTGACATAGATATAACAGGAAGAAAAGGAAATCAAGTTAAGATACTTAAGAAAACAGATAAAAGACCTATGGGGTTAGAAGGAACATATTTTTATTCGGGTGCTATGATAGTTTCGGAAGATTTTATGGACGGCTTACCGGAATGTAAAAATTTAAGAATGTATATAAATTCAGATAATGCATCTATGGTTGAAAATGAAATAAACGATTTAATTGATACAGACGATAGGTATGCGGATATGAGTGTTACTAACTACCAAAGATGGGCAGAAAATGAAAATAGAATGATACTTGTTATTTCGATTTTCTTATATGGATTTATTTCTGTTATCACTTTAATTGGTGTTACAAATATCTTTAATACAATTACTACAAATATGATTTTAAGAAGTAAAGAGTTTGCAATGCTAAAATCAGTCGGAATGACTACAAAAGAGTTTAATAAGATGATTAGATTGGAAAATATAATGTATGGAATTAAGTCACTTTTAATTGGTATTCCGCTTGGAATTTTAGGCTCGTTATTTATATATTTCTCATATGCACGTAGTGTTGATTCCGGCTATGTTCTGCCATGGCAGGCAATAATAATTTGTATTGTTTTTGTATTTATTATTGTTGGAATTACCATGAGATATTCACTTAACAAGATAAACAAGCAGAATATTATTGAAACTATAAGAAATGATAATATTTAAATGTTGACAATATACGCTTGGTAAGATTAATATAAAAATGTAAATAATAGTAAAGGTTGTTGAAAAAGTCTCTAGCAAAACGATAAATTTGACAGAGACTTTTTTAACTTAGGAGAAATAGTATGAAAAAAATACTTGTTGTGGAAGATAACGAAGTGATTGTAAAAGGTCTTAAATATTTATTAGAACAAGAGGGTTTTAATGTTAAGTCTTGTGGCAACGTTAATGATGCAAAGTACTATATAGATAAAGAAAGATATGATTTGATTATTTTAGACATTACATTGCCTGACGGAGACGGATTCTCATTATGCAAGTATATAAAAGGAATGTCTGATGTCCCTGTTATGTTTTTAACGGCAAAGGATGACGAAAAGGATGTTGTTGGCGGATTAGATATTGGGGCAGATGATTATGTTGTAAAGCCTTTTAGAAATAGAGAACTTGTTTCTAGGATTAATGTGATTTTAAGGCGTTTTGAAAATAGCAATAAAATTGAATGCGGAAAAGTGGTTATTGATACAGAGGCTACAAAGGTGTTTGTAGATAATGTGGAAACTGATTTTACTGCACTTGAGTATAAGATATTATTACTTTTATATAGTAATTTTAATAAGACTATAACCAGAGAGCAAATTTTGGATAAAATTTGGGATGTTGCCGGAAATTTTGTTAATGATAATACTTTGACGGTTTATATAAAAAGGGTAAGAGCAAAGCTGGGGAAAAATGATAATATAAAGACTGTAAAGGGTATTGGATATCGTGTTGATAAGTGAGGATAAAAGATGAACAGATTTAAGCGTAGTGGTGCAAAGCGAATTTTATTTATTGAAATTGGTGTAATTTTAGTATTTTCATTAATATTTGTTGGTGTAAACAGATGGCAGTACAGTAGCTGTAATAAGGCGATTAACAGCACAATAAGCGGTATAATTGAAAAAATACAAGAAAATTATCCCGAGGTTACAGAAAGAGATGTCCTTGAAATATTGGAGAATAAAGATGAATTATCTAATAATTTCCTGTCAAAATACGGCTATACAGAGCAAAGTGCGATTGTTTTAAGCTATTATGAAAAAACCAAAAGTCAGATGTGGAGTAACGTTTTTATATTACTGGCATTGGGCTTTTCATTGGTTATTACTTTTTTGACGTATGTTTTGATTCAAAACAAAAAGATAGATGAAATAAAAAGTTATATAAAAGCCGTAAGTAATAAAAATTATTCTCTTGATGTATCAGATAATTGTGAAGATGAGTTGTCTAAACTTCGAAATGAACTTTATAAAATGATAGTTATGTTAAAAGAAACGGCTGAACTTAATGTTAAAGAAAAAGTACAACTTAGTGATTCAATAGCAGATATTTCTCACCAGATAAAAACACCTATAACTTCAATCAGAATAATGATTGACAACATAAAAGATAATCCGGATATGGACGAGGAAACAAGAAGTGAATTTATTAATGATATAAGTAATCAGGTTGATTGGATTAGTTCCCTTGTTATCTCTTTATTAAAGCTTGCAAAACTTGACGCCGGCGTTATTTCATTAAAAAGGCAGAAAATAAAATTAAATGACATAGTTGAAAATGTTATAAAAAATGTGGCGGTTTTAGTTGAAATTAAAGGAATAAAAATTGTTGCGGATATTCCTGAAAATGCCGGATTTTTGGGAGATTATAATTGGGAACTTGAAGCACTTACAAACATTGTAAAAAATTGTGTTGAACATAGCAGTGAAAAATCAAATATATATATTTCTTCTGAAAGAAATACTTTTTTCCAAAAACTTATTATAAAAGATGAGGGAAGCGGAATTCCAAAAGAAGATATAAGACATATTTTTGAAAGATTTTATAAAAGTAAAAATTCGGGTGAAAATAGCATAGGAATTGGATTGGCGTTAGCTAAGAGTATTATAGAAAAAGATGACGGATATATAGATGTAATATCTGAGGTTGGAAAGGGAACAACATTTGAAATTAAGTATATAGCCGGATAAGGACAGATATTGACACGGCTTTACATAAATAGTATAATGAGACGGTGGTATTTTTCTTTTTAGCTTCTAATGGTTTTAGAAGAGGACAGAAAAGGAGGAGCGTTATGCTAAAGAGTAGAGTTCAAGTAATTTGCATCGGGGACATACTTGTTCATGCGTGGACTATCCTAGGAAACTATAGTTTTACTGAGGGCCAAAGAATCAGGCTTTACAAAGAGTCTCGTGTTCCGTATATTTTTTATGAAGTAAGAGATTGCGAAACAGTTGAAGAACTCTGTGGAACAATTAGGTTTGATGTCGTTATATTAGCACCTAAACCTGAATTGTATGGGATAAACGAAACGATTATTGGAACAGAGGCGTATAATAGACGATACAATGAGTATCTTGAGAGGTTGCTGAGTGAGTATGAAGATGTACGAAGGAAACTTGAGACTATAGGATGCTTCCCGTCGAAATCTATTTTCCTTGAGAGGAGTTATTTGGACTCTAAACGTAGGGAGATGGTGGAAAAGCACAATTTTAATTGTGTGATTTTAAGAGGAAAAGATCAGATTAAACTTCTTGACACGGCATTAGCGATGTTAAAATAAGAAGTGGAAATTTAGAAAAGGAGCTTTTTATAGCTCCTTTCCTAAATTTTTGGAATATACTGTCAATGATTTTTGAAAATGTCCCAAAATTTGTTTAACATTAGCCCTAAAAT
>CAZXFU010000063.1:3527-7143 GCA_964640345.1 uncultured Eubacteriales bacterium | reverse complement strand
ATGCAGGGAGGGGGTGCTATTTTTGCGACCCTCCCCCTATGTTTATATTTCGTCTCAGAATATAAGATTTATTGCGAATTACTTTGAGCTCTTATAAGTTTGTAATTCTCGATTTGACGCCAGTTATTCCACTAATCGCGGTCGTGTATCATCGAAAACCGCAAACTGTACTATGTTATGATGGGCGTTTTGCTTTTACATAAATTCCCATAAAATCGTATCGAATGATTTCGTCTATTGCTCGTTCGATTTCCATTTGGTTTTCCTCATCTGTCATCTGTTCTGAAGTTCTTGCAATTCTTGCTAAGTAAGCAGTTGAATGATAACCTTGATCTTCGTCAAACTGAAACCATTCATTAAAGTCTTGAAACGGATTGTATGGATTGTCGATTGTGGTGAGCATACATTCGTTAGCCATACCCGGGGTCTCCTTTCCAACGAATACCCCCGGGATTGCATTGTAAACGAGCACACGCTGGGTTACTGAAATGCATACGCCCAGGGGACGTTAATGATTACTGTATAGTTAATAGTGACGTGCTGTGGAACGATTACACGCATCATTCTCCTCTAACATACTTTGATACTGTAGTAGTAGAAACGCCGAGGGCCTCAGCTATTTCAGACATTGTATAGCCAGAGTTTCGCATTGCTGAGATCTTGCTTTGTTTTGCAGTGCTCAGTGTCGTAGTAGCACGAGGCGTTGCTCTCTGACGAATGGTGTCGATATCAGCGTTGTTCAGAATCTGGGTTAATTTATGCTCGGTAATGGCGCCGGCCTGTATTGCTTCCCACTCTCTATCCGTAATCTCTACGGGGTTTCTCTTTGCG
The DNA here is from genome assembly GCA_964640345.1 of uncultured Eubacteriales bacterium. Lineage (GTDB taxonomy): Bacteria > Bacillota > Clostridia > TANB77 > RGIG9151 > RGIG9151. Next base: position 6,312 of record CAZXFU010000063.1, on the reverse strand, counting down.
CCAACGGTGGCTCTAGCCGCAGTTAGTGCCTGCTGCCCAGCTTTCTTAATCTCGGCCTTTGTCATATCGGGGTTCGCCTGTTTTTTGGCGGCCACCACCGCGTTTGCCATAACCTGGGCCTTTCGTTCACGAGGCGCGTTGGCCAATGCGACATTGAGCTTGGCCTCTAACGCGTTACACTCCTCCCGATATGTGTTTTTTGCCGAGGCGTTATACGCGATCTTACCGGCACTCAGCATCTCACGACGCGCTTGATTGGCCAGAGACTTCATGTAATTGGCATAGTCTGCGTAAGCTTCTTCCTGCTTTGTACCGGAAGACAACTTGCGAGCATCCTTCGCCTCTGCCATTTTGGTGCTATCCTGAGTACGTTGTTTGACCTTACCGTTTTTGTCGATGTATGTTTCGTTCGCGTCTTTGTACGTTACGGACCCATCCGGATTGATAATCGGGGAGCCTTTTCTTTTCGGTACTACCTCTTTAGATTTTGCTCTAGTAATAAGGGTAGACGCGCCTTCATGGTATTTACCATTCTCATCAACATTTCCCTGATACTTTTTCTTTAAAGCCGCGATGCAATTGTCGATCGCGCTTTGACGATAGTCTAAACAATGTTTCTCAGCATCGATTACAACCATACTATGACGAACAGCGCGAGCGAGTTCCTGATCGTCAGCACCTTTCAGTGTCATGTCGCTAATTAAGTTAGTGATTTTTCCCATCTCAATCTGAGTATTACCCATCTTCCGATAAGTTTTTCCATTCCGAGAATAGTATTCAATCTCTTTCTTACCAACTTTTTCAACTTTCACGGGAGTATTTGAGTCTGGTCCATATGATTCTTTAGTGTCGAAACCTTCCAGACCAGCCAGCTGAGGTGTTGATGTGATCTTTACTTTACTGTAAGACGAATTACACGGAATGACCATGACAGTATCACCGTCAAAGTCTGCTCCCGACAACCGATCAGCATTGTGCTTATTGATACCAATAGCATCCAAAGGCGTATTACCAAGTACACTCTTTCCTTCTGCCGATTTGTTATTAACTTTCAAGACCGGAATCTCGAACGTTCCTCCATGGGGATATCGAATCAATGCCACTGTTTCGCCGTCTTTATAATTTGGTGCATAAACTTCGTTATCTTTAAGCGTGGTCATTGGCAAAATAACCTGGTAACTCTGTCTCGGTAACGAAGCAGCTTTTAGATGTACGGCCGCAGCGTCGCAATCATCAGCGAATGATTTCAGTAGCACTTTTTTAACGGTTGGATTGGTTAACGAACAGATTTCATCAAACTCAGTTTGCTTATCCGCTTTAGCCAGCCCTAGCTGTTTGTTAATAAGATTCAAGCTCTGCTTAGACAAGAACTGCGACGACAACGATTTACTCCAGTCACCCCAATCTCCTTCTTCTGCTCTCTTATTAATCAATGACAGTGATTGCTTCTTTCCTGTCGCCGGATCAGTATATTTTCCGTTGGGGTCATCGTAATAACTTTGCCCCCCGTGTTCCTTAATAAGCGATCCGAAAGGATTCGTTGGATCTGCCTTAATCTTTTTAAGAACATCTTTAGTCGGAGTTCCGACATGCTTGTTCGTATTAAATATAACATCGACGCCATCTGGCATATTGTCCGAATATACCGCCATACCCTTAAGATAATGGGTTCCATCAACCATAATTCGAACCTGCGCGTAATGGGAGTCGCCAAGAGAAATATCTTTTACACCTCGTCGAAGCTCAATAACACCATCTTTGTTTATGCCGCCTTCTTCGTTGTAACGAATTTGCAGACGCTTTGAATCCAGACTCGACGGATACTCAAATGCTTTTCGAAATGTCTCGCCTCCGTCATAAGAAATATAATCGCGAAGCGAATTCACCTTATCGTAATTATAGATTTCTTTGTGTGCTGTTCCGGGTGGACAAATAACCCGGAGATTGGTTTGCTTTCCAGGATTGGTAACCTGCGGTGCGCCACCGCCATAAACCGGATATCCTTCATCTTGCAGAATCTTAAGTGCATTTCTAAGATTCTCTTTTGATACGCCCAGTTCTTTCTCCACGCCGGCGCCAACATCAATCATTCCCTTAGCGTCTATCTCTTTTCGAATGATGTCGGCAGTAACCTGCGCCTTGTTCATTCGTTTCTCGGATACCTCATTCAAAAGTGACCTTACTGACGAGTCGTTGTTATAACCCATCTTCTGGGCAATTTCGTTTAAGCTATATCCTTTTTCGCGCAAACCCTTTGCGGTGGCTACCAATTCAGAACGTCGTTCGGTTCTTGCAAGACTCATCTGAGTCCTGAGCTGCGTGGTTGTAAGCCCCATACTCTCAGCGATTTCTTTTTCGCTCAGTCCGTTTTTCTTCATTCCAGATACACGGCTAAGAATATCGCCGCAATGCTGATGTGGATTTTCACCAGAACCATGTTTATATCGACCAGACCGACCTTGTATTCCACGATGCATCAAAATATCTTCAGCAATTGCATTCATGACTTTTATCCCTCCCGATTGTTCTTGATAAATGTTGCGACTTTATCCATAATTGGAACAATATCTTCAGCCGTTGGATTATGATAAAGAACCTCGTTGTTCTGATAAATACAAAGTTCGGTGTTTATTGTTCCTGGCTTCACTTTATACTCGATACAGAAATATGCCGCATAGATCAGCAACTGTTCGATGTGTGCAGGAACATCACCGGTTTTCAAGTCATGAATTCGTAATTCGTCATTTCTAAAGCTCAATGCATCGGCGGTGCCGTAGAAATTATC
>CAZXFU010000063.1:0-3517 GCA_964640345.1 uncultured Eubacteriales bacterium | reverse complement strand
GCTGCAATATAACGTCAGTTCTGGTGTCATGCAATACCCGATGGCATCATTTGTATATAGTTTGACCGTTTCGAAAACTTCTTTTGGCAGATAGCAAATATGATTCAGTAGCTTTTTGCCGGTATCAGAAAGTTCGCCATAGCGGTCATCAAAGTACTTTCTGTACAAAAATGTTTCGAAATCGTTCTTAATGTTTTTGACTCCATTAAATTTATGGCCTAATGTTATTTGAGATGCTGCGAAGTCATGAAGTTCAGTCCCTAATGCTGAACGATACTGAGTGTTCTCGAACTGCTTCATCTTTTCGTAGCTGTAATTTATCCAATGGTACTTGCTGGCGCCAAATGTAGCGTGACAACCTTTAAGATTCGAATGCTTGTTGAAGTTCATTCAATACCTCCTCTTCGTTTTCGGGATATATAAATTTCGAGAATGACATAGCATTCATTTGATTCACATAATATTCTTGGTTAGGTTGTTTCTTTGCGCCCGCGCTTTTCTTGCATTCCAAGGCGGCCCATCGATCGTTATTAAGAACAAGTAAATCGGGGATTCCCTGAATATAAGTTGGGTCGTTCTTCATTACGATGCATCCAGGAAACCGCCGCTTAATCTCTTTTATTAATTTTGCCTGAAACTTATTCTCTAACACAGTGATGCCGCTCCTTTCGCAAAAGTCAAAAGAGAGTGTTTTTAAAATTACACATTTTACCTCTCTCTTCATAAAAGGGAATGTATTTTTCGCGTGGGTAGAAAAAAAAGAAAAAGCAGAGCCTGCGTTAAGCAAGCCCCGCTTCCTCTCATTTAACTTCCAAAAAAGCTTTCACTGAATCCTGGTGCATCAACATGTCGCCAATTTTTTCACCGGTATTCGGCTCAAAGAATTCAGCAATCTTATAAGGACCGTAAACGTAATCTTTATCGCCATTCCGAAATGCAGTCATTGCGTAGTGCCACATTGTGGCATACTTTTTCCTCTTGCAGTTTCCTACCACGCAAAGAGCAACAGTACCTCCAACAAGTACACTCCAATAACCGATCTCAAAAGCGTTATCAGTTACAAACTTACAAACCTTGTCTTTACCTTCTTTTGCCTTTACCTTTAAATTGTTTAACATAATTAAATCCTCCTTTTCATTCGTAAAGTTTTCTTTCGTTTCATAAAGGGAGTTGCAAATTTCGCGCAAAAAAAAAAATAGACGGGGAAACTGCCGTCTAAAATTTGAGAAAATATGACTGTCGACACCCATTTGGTCAAATGCCCACTTTTTTTCTTAAACTATTATAAATATATAAACTTTTTATCACAACTAATTAAGAGAAAAAAGTGGGAAAGTGGGCAAAACACCCCTGAAACCCGCATAAATACTGGGTTTTTGCGTGCCCACTTTTAAAATCAAAAGTGGGCAGAAACCGGGCAAATGGCCACAAATTTGACCAAAAACCCGATTTTTCCACTCACAAAAGTGGCCAAAATTTTCATCAAACCCAACAAAAGTGGGCAAATGGCCAAATCCAAAAACCAAAAGTGGGCACAAAATAACTCTTAAAAAATCCTAAAAATGACCCCTGAAAATCGTCAAAAAATGCCTCAAAAATCTAACCTAGATTAAAAAATTTTCATCTCCAAACTCGGCCAGATTTCTTGTCTTTTATCACCATTCGCTCTTCAATATGGAAGCCCGACAGCTCGCAAATCGAGAATATGGTATGCAAAAGTTTGTAAAATTTTTCCTCAGATTCCCGGTCGATATTATTCAAAGCGTGGTATGCAGTCAGGTCCGTATACCCTTCCGCATTCGTACGCGTCACTAAAACATCATTCTCTTCTGCCATCATTCCACTGTCTCCTCCACAAATTTTATACCTGCGAGAGTCCACAATTCCTCCTTCAAATCATCCAAATTCAGCTCGCCATTTTCCCATTTTCCATAGTACTCAAGCACTAAATCCGCGAATTCCGGAATACGTTTTTCATAAGATTTCACCCAATAATGGTCCATCAAAACTTTCATTGGCAGGCCAAGTAAGAGTGTTAAAGTCGTACAAATCGCCTCATCCGTGGCCTCATCTTTGAGTTTTTTGATCTCTTCCGCGATCATATCGCGTACCAATGCGTCCAATTCCGCCTGTGTTAAAGTATAAACCGTATCCCCTTTTTTCGCCTGTTCTCGTTTCACCCGTCTTATTTCTGCCCTTTTACTCATGTGTTTTGTCCCCGTTGGTTGTATAGTTAGTCGTCGTAAAATATGCATCTGCTCGGTTATTGAGCCCGTATTTTTCCTCAGCGCAGTGCTCAATACACCTCATACACCGATCAACAAGCGAATAAACACACAAATATAACACCAAAATCAGAATTAAACCCGTCAAACCTGCCTGAAAACTCATTTTTCCTCCTCCTTTTCAATAAATAAGTCCATATACGGCACTGATTTCACCCAATCACAGAACGTGTGCCACTCATCTAGCTTGTGATTTTTACGCTGTGCGTACATATTTATCAGAACTTCGTAGTTCATCATGACATTTCGAGTCTGATTGTAGCTACTCGGCAGCAATTGAATCATCTGCCACCAATATTGCTTCTTAAGATCCGGGTCTTTTTCACAAATATAACGCTCTCGTGCGTCGTTCAGCGCATCAATCACCGTCTTCAACGCCTCTATCCAACGATATTGATAACATATATGACATTCATCGCCATCTTTTACGTCTTCATAGGCGTATACGCCAAGGTTTTCTGTCGAAAAATCGTCCGCAGTGAACTCTTTTGCGCCAATTTTGTGCATTGTAGAGCATGAATTCGCCACAGTTCCAATCTTATAAGTATCAAATTCCTTCCACCAATATAACGGAGCCGTGATTCTGGCGTAAATCGGCATCATTCTCATGAATTTTCGGTGCTCAGTGCCCGCAGAATATAACGATTTCATGAGTTTTTTGTCGTTCGGACCGATTTCAAGGCCATAAAAACTCTCACATTCCGAACAACAACCGCCTTCTTCGACATGCTCGCAAGTTTCACAGTCAACTCCAATATAACTATCGGTTTTTTCCCACGAATTCATCGGATTCCGCATCCCCTCAATGATAAATTCCATCTGTTCAATAGACGGCGCAATTACATGGCTAATCTTGATCATCAAACTCATCCTCCGTTCTAGCTAATTTAACAATTATGGCAAATAACCACAGCGGGCTAGTGAATATCACCGCCAAAATCGCGAAAGTTGTCTCCAACCACGGACCTTCATCCATAATTTCCTGTATTTGCTTAGTAGACAGCATGTACAGGGAGAATATAACCCCGGTTAAAACCCACAGGATTAATATCACTTTAATTATTAAAATCATCTGAATTCCTCCCTTAGTTCAGCCCGATAACAAAAGCTGTCATCACGGACTATCATTTTCGACCCCCATAAATGACAGTCGATTCGTCTGGGCGGTTCTTCGTTACAGTTTATAAAACCACCGCAATATCGACAAGTTGCGCAATGGCATGCCGCAAGCG
>CAZXFU010000062.1:0-7193 GCA_964640345.1 uncultured Eubacteriales bacterium | reverse complement strand
TTCCCTGCGACGTTTTATATCTTACATCATTGCTTCGTCCTTGTCAACACCTTTTCTACAAAAAATATAATTTTTTTATGTTTATCTATTTAATCCGCGTTGTTATGCCATTTTGTCATAATCACACTTTTCGAATCGAATACATATTATAAAATAAGGTGGAAAATATGATAGAAAAATATAATGGACAACTTGCAAAAGATTATGCGAATAAGTGGGCGTATTTTAGAAATCCGAATTACTACGCTTTTGACAAAATCGGTGGCGACTGCACCAATTTCGTCTCACAATGTATATATGCCGGTGCAAAAATAATGAATTATACTCCGATAACCGGCTGGTATTACATAAACTCTACAAATCGTAGTCCGTCATGGAGTGGTGTTCAATTTTTGTATGATTTTCTTATTAATAATACTGGCATTGGTCCATTTGCTACAGAAGTTGCGAAATTTGAACTTCAAATAGGCGATATAATTCAATTAGGTAATCGTGACAAATTTTACCATTCACTGCTAGTAGTTGATAAAAATGATTCTCTCATATACGTGTCCGCTCATAACTTTGATGCCTATATGCGTGCATTAGACACATATACGTATGATAGAATTCGCTTCCTTCACATTGAAGGAGTACGAAAATTTTAGAAACAAGCCTAAAATTTCCTATTACGTAAAAAGCAGTCAATATTGCTTATCTACACAAGCAACATTGACTGCTTTTTACTAACCAATTATATTTTTAACCTATCTACCCTATCTTTGATTCTTGATTTACCCAAAATTCTCAAAATTTCATACAAATCAGGCGTATTTCTTCTCGAAGTAACCGCAACTCTAATAACTGTGCTGATATCTCCAACATGCCCTTTGTAGCTTTCTGGATTTTTCTTATATTCCTTGACTTCTCTAGCATATCCAAACTTCTCTGCCACATCTTTTATCTTGTTAAACCATGTATCTTTATCATCTTCTGTAGAATATACTTTTAGATACTCATTTAATATATTTTTAATTTCGTCAGAGCTAGTTATATTTTGCCATTCATAATCTCTATCTTTTGCAAAATAAAGTTCATCATACATATATTCTAAATTTTCTCTTAAATCCGCCCATTTAGAAATATCTTTTCTAATCTTCTTTCCCGTTCTTTCTATGTTTAACATAGCAATAGTATTCTCTCTATATTCCGCCATCAAAGTTGCTAATTCTTTATCGTATTCCTTAGCCCATTCTAACCCCTCAGAATACACCCTTTCTGCAGTAAACGTAGAAATAACATTTTTGGAAACGTCAGCTAATTTTACCAAATCAAAAATAGCTCCACTTACCCCCATTTTTTCAATACTTACTTTAAAATCATCCACAGATGCCAACGGATTTTCTCTTCTCCAGTCTTCAAAATTTGAATTAGCGATATTCATTAAATAATCTATAACGGATTCTTTAGGAATACCATTTTCTTTATAATATGATGCAGAAGCTTCTGGATCTTTTCGTTTACTAATCTTTCTTTTAGAACCATTATCCTCTTTCATAATGGGTGCAACATGAACGTATTTAGGCACTTCAAAGCCAAGCATTTCAAATAACTGCAAATGAAGCGGAACTGATGAAACCCACTCGTCTCCTCTTATTACATGAGTAGTCCTCATCAAATGATCATCAATTGCATGGGCAAAATGATATGTAGGCAAACCATCTGATTTAATTATAACAATATCTTGGATATTTTCAGGGAACTCAATATTTCCCTTAATTAAATCATGATATTTTACTTTTTTCATTGGATTTCCCTTGGAACGTAATCTTACCACAAATTTCTCACCATTATTTATTTTTTCTAACGCTTCATCTTCACTTATATTCCTGCAATGAGCATATGTGCCATAATAACCCGGCAAAGCTTTTACAGATTCCTGTATCTGTCTTAAATTATTGAGTTGCTCTTCTGTGCAGAAGCAAGGATATGCAAGATCTTTTTCAACCAAACTTTTAGCAAAAGCTTGGTATATTTCTCTTCTTTGACTTTGAACATACGGACCGTATTTCCCTTTTTCGTCTCCGTCATCATTAATTGGACCCTCGTCAAATTGAACGTCAAAAACCTTTAAACCATTTATAATAGCAGATATTCCGTTATCTATCTCACGCTTGCCGTCAGTATCTTCAATTCTTAGAAAATATACACCGTTTGATTGGCTGGCAATCCTTCTTGCAACGTTTGCAGTAAACAACGAACCCATGTGTATAAAACCTGTAGGACTTGGTGCAAACCTCGTTACAACTGCCTCTTCCGGCAAGTCCCTTTTTGGATACAATTCTTCATAGTAATCCGGAGTTTTATCTATATCCGGAAACATTAAATCTGCTAATTTTTTACTCATTGTTGCTTCCCCTCTCATATTTTTAGAAAAAATAAATGCACTCTAAGAGTCTAAAAAGCTCATTTTAAAGTGCATCTACTTTTACGCTCACCTTTTACTATTTTTTATTACTCTTTCTTAAAAACGCCGGAATATCTAAATCATTGTCCAAACCGTCTGCCATAGTATTACTTACCGGCTTTTGCACATTATTTACACTTGTATTTATAGTGCTATTTGATGTAGCAGCATTGCTATTTAAAGCAGAGCTGTTGTTAAGTTGAGGCATAGTCGATGATTTTGAACCAAAGAATGATGAAAACTCTGGTTTCTTAGCTGTAGGAATATTAATAGCTCCAAGACCTCTATCAAATCCGGTTGCAATAACAGTGATTAAAAGTTCGTCGTTTAACGACTCATCAATAACCGCACCAAAAATTATATTTGCCTCAGGATCAGCTGACTTTTGAACCAACTCTGCTGCTGCATTTACTTCTAATAATCCTAAATCTGAGCCACCTGTAATGTTTAGAAGTACACCTCTTGCTCCTTCAATAGAAGTTTCAAGCAATGGACTATGAACAGCTTGCTTTGCTGCTTCCTCAGCTCTATTCTCGCCTGATGCACGACCCGTTCCCATATGTGCAATTCCCGTGTTCAACATAATCGTTTTTACATCAGCAAAATCTAAGTTTACTAAACCAGGAACAGCAATTAAATCAGAAATACCTTGAACACCTTGTTTTAATATGTCGTCAGCCATTTTAAACGCTTCTACCATAGATGTATTCTTTTGAATTACCTGTAATAATCTGTCATTCGGAATAATTATAAGCGTATCAACATGCTCTTTTAACTGTGCAATACCTTTTTCGGCCTGTGCCATTCTTTTTCTTCCTTCAAAAGTAAACGGCTTTGTTACAACTCCTACAGTTAAAATTCCTAATTCCTTAGCAACAGCGGCTACAACCGGTGCCGCACCCGTTCCTGTTCCGCCACCCATTCCGGCAGTTACAAAGACCATATCAGAACCTTTTAATGCTTGGGCAATCTCATCTCTATTTTCTTCTGCAGCTTTTTGACCAATTTCCGGGTCAGAACCTGCACCTAATCCCTTTGTAAGTTTATCCCCAATTTGGATTTTCATGTTTGCTTTAGACAAGAAAAGTGCTTGCTTATCAGTATTTACTGCTAAAAATTCAACTCCTCTCAATCCGCCTTCAATCATTCGGTTTACAGCGTTATTTCCGCCACCGCCGACACCGATAACTTTTATCTGTGCGAACTGTTCCATTTCTACATCAAAATCTAACACATTAATTCCTCCTCTTTATTGTGAAACACCCGAAAATCGAGTCTACTTCTTCCAAAAATTAATGAACTTAGTTATAAGTCCTTCCTCTTCCTCACTTTTAACTTCTTCAGTTGTTTTATCTTTATTTAGTATTTCTACATCTCTCTCCCCCAAGCTCATACCTGCAACATATTTTATTATGCCGAGAGAAGTAACATAACCAAGTTTTAGTCCTGCAGGCAACTTTGGATTTACAAACCTTGTTGGTAAGCCAAGTTTACTTTGGGCAACATCTTTTGCACCCACAACATGGTATATACCTTGACCAACCAAAACTACACCGGCCGCAATTTCATCCTTTATTCCTGCGGTCTCAATTTTATCATTTAATATTGTAAAAATCTCATCGATACGTGCTTCTATGATTTCTACAATATCAGATATCTTAATTAATTTTTGCCCTGATTCACCAATAGAATATATTGTAATACTTTGGTCATTATTTATCAAGGATTTTTGTGACAGCGGGAACTGTTTCTTCAATCGATCCGCTTCGTTATATGAAACCTTAAGTCCGATTACTAAATCATTAGTTATATGTTCACCGCCAATCGGAATAGAATCATAATATTTTATTCTGCCATCCTTAAAAAAAGAATAGTCTGTTTTTCCGCCACCAACGTCCACTAATAACACACCAAGTTCCTTTTCTTCTTCAGATAAAGTAACTTCAGCGGTTGCAATAGCTTCAACAACTATCCCGGAGACCTGATATCCAGCTCGTTCTACAGCCTTTAGCAAGCTCTGTGTAGCAATTGCACTACCTATAACTACATCTGCGTCTACTTCCACAACAGCTCCCATCATTCCTGTAGGATCAACTATCTCGTCATATCCGTCAATTATGTACTGATTTGGGATTACATCAACAACCTGCTTATCATATGGAATTTCAAAATCTTTCGCATCCTTTAAAACTCGTCCTACGTCTTCTGCCGTAATCTCTTTCATGTTACCTTCAAAGCTAATCTTTCCATGAGACGGAACCAATAAAGCATGGAATCCAGATAAGCCTAAATACACCGCCCCCACTCTTATATTTGCGGCTTTTTCAGCCATAGAGATTGAAGCTTTAATTGATTTCGAAACCGATTCCAAATCAACAATTAGACCTTTTTTTATTCCAGTACACGGAACCAACCCGCTTCCCATAAATTCCATCTGACCGTTTCTATTAGCCTTTGCAATTACAGTACTTACTTTAGATGAGCCTATATCAACGCCTACAATTACATCATTGTACAAACAAAACACCCCGATCTATTATTACTGCTATAGTTCTAGAGGCTCATATCTGAAGTTTTACCTTCAAAAAACCATTTCTTCTTAAGTATGACTATACTACATTCTATATATTATCTTGTTTTTTAAATTTATTCAAGAGGTAACGACGAATTATTGCAAAATTTAAAAATATTCTATTCCCAAAAACAAAAACAGCTGCCAAATACAAATCAAGTCCAAGCTTTTCTCCAAGATAAGTCAAACCCACCGCCAGTAATGCATTTCCACAAAATCCACTTGTAAAGACATGAATATTAAACCTATCTTCCATCAACGCTGCTATTCCACCAAAAACAGAATCCAAGCAAGCTAAAATTGCAATTGCCAAATATTTCGAATAGCTGTAATCGATTGCTGGCATATAAAGTGCTAAAATTATTCCTAATACGAAACCAATAGCTGGAATCATCAAGTTAAAAACCCCCTAACAAAAATTTATTGCTTTTCAGCAGAAATATTAGACGAAGTGTCCTCTACAACCGGCTTTATGAACTTGCTTGAAATTGTTTTATTATATTTCGGTATTACAACGTCAACCTCACGAGTTATTGTAATCTCTATTCCCCATTCTTTTAGGCCATCAACATATCCGCCACGCATGAGCATCGCACTTTCTAGTAGTGCAGGATCTCCGATCGCCTTTATAGTAAACGGTGCTCCAACTCTCTCTCCATTTATAAAAATAGTCGTACCTGCACATCTTATTTCAGATGTACTTATTATTCTTTGCTCATTTACTGAAATAGCTTCCGCTCCTGCACTTCTTAATTCATTTACCACTTTCATTATATCCTCATCATGCACTAAATAAGCATTTAAATCAGTTACGCCCTCTATTGTTTTTACACTGTCTTCCATAACAACAGTCAAGCCGGATCCTCTTACATTAGTAAGACCCGCATCTTGTAATGCCTTATTTAGTTCTTGTTTTAAAACCCCCACAGTTTCCTCATCTGTCTCTGCTTTTCTGTATTCTTCTAACATTTTGTCCTTCTCTTCTATCTCAAGAACCTTGGCATCATAATTCTTTTTCAGCTCAGCATATTGCGTCTGAATTTCGGTAGTTCTGTTTGAACCAGTTTCCGAATTAACCTGCACTGTTTTTAGCTGCATTGCCAACATCAGTCCTAATATAAAGCAAATTACTGTTATAGTAATAATAAACTCTTTATTTTTCATAATCAGCACCTCACATTTGTACTTAATCATCATTTTCTTCTGTAGTTTGGACATCCATTCCCCAAACCGGTTTAGTCATGACCTTGTCCAAATTATGCAAATCAATGTAGGCAGGATTGCTTTCTTTTTGCCATACACTTTTTAGCCATTCCATTTTGCGTTGCAAATTATCTGTATCGCCCAAATACGCTATATGTCCTATTTCAAAATATACTAAAAAGCCATCTTTTTCGCCTAATTTCACAACACCATTTAGCATATCATTTTCCTTTAATTTCTTCAACACCTCTAAATATTTTTTTAGTTTTTCTTCTTCTTTGCAAATAAGTTTTTCGCCGGTTTTTACATCCTGTACCGTTATTCCTTCTAAAAGTGGGCAATTGCTTTCCTTTCCATCTGTTACAACATCAATAACATCGCCGTCTTCGGAGATTAACAGTTTTGAGCCATAAAATTTGACTTCTGCAACAGCTGTTTTTTCCTCAACAGTTATAATAATGGTATTCGGCCAACTGCGTCTTATTGTCGTTTCTTTTATAATTGGAAGTGCATTTATTTTATTTACCGCATCATATTTATTAATTTGCAAAATATTTTTCTTATATGTAATTCCCGAAACACTAACGATATGGTTCGACGTAACGTTTGTATTTCCTTTAACCTCGATATTCTCTATTGCAAAAATCGGGGAAAGCAAGAAAAAGCAAATAATCGCCACAATCAAAAGTAAGCCTAATAAACCTGCATGGCTCTTAGACTTCCTTTTTATTTTCGTTATTTTCACAATATTACTCATCTTTTGTTCCCCCGCATTTATTTTTTAGAAATATCTGCTCCTATATTTTTTAAATTCTCTACAAAACTTTCATATCCGCGTTCAATATAATGAACACCGGTAACTTTAGTAAGCCCTTCCGCGGCAAGTCCTGCTAATACTAAACTCGCTCCACCTCTTAACTCTTTTGACTCAACTGCCGCTCCTGTAATATAATTAACACCTGTTACAATGGC
>CAZXFU010000061.1:0-7249 GCA_964640345.1 uncultured Eubacteriales bacterium | reverse complement strand
ATCTTTTTATTTCCAAAGTTTTTTCAGTAGCCTCGTTTTTTTACAGCCACTTTTTGCTTTGGGTATACTATTCTTTGTCATTGCAATCGCAATCGTCTCCACATTCATGATCTCCGCAGCCACAATCACAATTGTCATCCCATTCAAGTGTAATCTCTTTCTTACAATGAGGGCAAGTAATCTCTTCCATATTCTCAAGTTCTTCAACATTAATTTCTATTTCCTTATTACAATAAGGACAAACAGCCGTAAAAACCGAATCATACTCTTCGATATGCATTCCGTCATTTATAAGGTTTATATCTTCATTAACAGCCTCAAGTTCTTCTTCAAACTCATCACATCTGTTTCTTAAAGAAGAAATTTCATCATTCATCTCTTCTAATAAATCTATTAATTCTGAAATAACATTCTCATTATCTTTTTCTCTTTCAACAAGCTTCTTTATATTATCAATTCTATCGCTCATTTAGTCACTCTCCTTCTATACTCTTTCCATGTATTCACCAGTTCTTGTATCAATTCTAATAACTTCACCTTGGTTTACGAATAAAGGAACCATAACCTTAGCTCCTGTTTCAACAATTGCAGGCTTTGTAGCACCTGTAGCAGTATCGCCTTTAAAACCAGGTTCTGTCTCTGTAACTTCAAGCTCTACAAACGTAGGTGGCTCAACTCCAAAAACATTCCCTTTATAAGATAATACTTTTACATTCATATTTTCTTTAACATATAACAAAGCGTCTCCCAATTGTTCCTTATTTAAAGGTTCTTGTTCGTATGTCTCAGTATCCATAAAATAGTATAACCCGGAATCTTCATAAAGATACTGCATTTCTCTTCTTTCAACTTGAGCATTTTCATATTTCTCAGTTGGGTTAAATGTCCTTTCAAGCACTGAACCGTTCATAACATTTTTTAATTTTGTTCTAACAAAAGCAGCCCCTTTTCCCGGCTTTACGTGTTGGAATTCGACAATTTTATAAACCTGTCCGTCCATTTCAAAAGTAGTTCCATTTCTAAAATCTCCTGCCATTATCATAATAAAATCCCCCTATACATCTTTTTCAACTTATATATAATACATTATATTTAGCCGAATTTCAATACATTCCGGCTATTTTCTTGTTTTTTATTACCAAACCTCTATCATTTATGCGAAGCTCTTGTAGCCCTATTCATAACTGCAAGTCCAATTCCGGATTTTTCGATTCCTTCCAGTATAATTGTTTCATAGCCTTTATCATCACAATCTCTAAATGCAAAAAATAAGTTCCTTGCAAACATCTCCGGCTTATTTCTGCTTCCAAGACACATTACATCATACCCGCTAAAATTTTCCTTTGTCTCATCAGAGCATAATATAATCGTTTTCCCACTACAATTTTTTATAGTATCAAGAATTTTCTTAATTATTACATCCGTCGATTTTTCATCAACCAAAATAACATCCGCTTTCGGGGCATAATGCTTATACTTCATTCCTGGCGACTTCGGTCTGTCATCAGAAGTTACCCCATCTATATTTTTATCCACAATTACATCATTGCATACCTCCCTTACCATTTCAGGTGTAATTCCGCCCGGTCTTAATATCACAGGTATTTTTCCTGTAACGTCAATAACGGTAGATTCCACTCCTACAGAACATGAAAAACCACAAATAATTCCGTCAACTCTTCCCATCATGTCATGAATAACATGGTCTTTTGTCGTCGGACTCGGTCGTCCTGAAATATTTGCACTTGGTGCTGCAATTGGTAAGTCGCAATATTTTAAGAATTTTCTCGCCTCAACACTACTTGGTATTCTAATCCCGACAGTATCAAGTCCGGCAGTTACCAATTCCGAAATACACTCTTTTTTCTGCAAAATCAAAGTCATTGGTCCAGGCCAATATGTACTAGCTAATTTTTTTGCAACATCTGTTACATTTTTTACATATAATTCAATTTTGCCAAATTCGTCAATATGTACAATTAATGGGTTATCCGAAGGTCTGCCTTTAGCTTCAAATATTTTCTTTACAGCCACAGGATCTTTTGCATTCGCACCAAGTCCATACACAGTTTCGGTAGGAAATATCACAGTACCGCCTTCACGTATTATATCAGCCGCTTCTCTCAACTCATTATCATTTACACCAAAAAGTCTAGTATCTTTCAAAATTTTTACTTCCCTTCTACTTAAAATATCTTTTGGGTAATAGGCAATACTTTTTTAGAAAAATTTCCTGTTACACAAAAAATAATATGGTAAGCATTAAAAAACTTACCATATTATTTTACCACATTTACATAACTTTTTTCAACTATATTATTTCTAACAAATTATATTAAGTAACATTGGAATTACGATTACATATAAAATACTACCCATAATAATAGCTCTTGTATCCGCTTGTTTAATATTTACACTGCTTTCCGGCTGGTCAACTAACTCCGCTTCAACCCTTTTTGCCTTTTGATTTTCATTATTACTGTTATTATATTCTTTGTACGTAACAAATCCTATTAAAACCAATCCCGCCAACAAAATATATGCCCACATAGGAATGCTTGTCCAAAACTCTCTTAACTGAATAATAACGTTTAATATCAAAAATGCAACTCCTGTATAATATAATGAACTCCATTTTTGACTTTTGAATCCTATTAATATAGAGACAAATGAGATTACACCTATAAATATTGCAACTTCCAGTGAAATCCTAGATCCCAAAATCAAATACCAAATTGATAAAGTTACCATTTCAATAGCATTTACAGTTTTAAGACTAACCGATTCCAAGAAACCTCTTGTATAGATAAGTATTAAAACAAGCCATGGCAAACTATATAAAAGATAATTCACATTCTGACTCCAAACAGATATCGGTAAATTAACGGCATATGGAACAAGCAAAGCAACAATTGTAAAGTATCTTAAGATATTATTTTCCTTAAATATCAACAATAAAATCATATATACACCTGCTAATAATACCGTACCGACTACCGTCATATTAAAATGCTCGGCAATATCTATAAAAGCAATCGCTAAAGCGACTAATTCCAATCCATAAAAAATTTCCTTGTATTTTTTTAATTCAATATTATCTGTCATAAATGCTACAAATGTCAAAACAGCTAAAGAAACAACGTTCATAATTTGTGATATCGGGAAAAATCCATAAGCAACCTTAAACACACAAAATACCGTTACCAAAGTTCCGGCAACAAAATACATTTTTTTCAATACACCTTTTCTAAAAGCACATACTGCTGACAAAGTCAAACCAACACATGCTACAAATAAAGTACTTTCGGTATAATCAAATCTATAAATAAATTTATATACTGCATATGCCAGCAATGTAGCTTTTATCGGTTCTAACAAAACCTCAAAATAATACTTACCAAACTTTCCGCCAACTGTCGAAAGTAATGAAATTGCCATTAGCATAATACCTGCAATTATTGCATAATAGCCAAACCCTATATCAATAGAGTCAAATAGGACATATACCAAAGCTATATCACATACTGCCGATGTAGATGCACTCAAAAGCTTCCGGTTTCTTTTGAAAAATCCCATTATATAAACAAGTGCTATAGTCAATAACAATTGTGCAAAAACTAATCTGCTATCCAAACCAGTAACCGCAATAAACGTACTGCCTGTTGCAAGTGTAAAAATCGGTGCAAACACTTGAAAAAACTTATTATTATTAACACTCGCCAAATAATACATCGCAACAAAGGCAACACCAAAAGCCAGTAAAACCCAAACCATTCTATCCTCGGCACTTAATGAAGATATAATCAAGAAAATTTCAAGTCCAAATATCGGGAGCATTACCCTTGCAAGTTTGCCAAGCGGTTTAAGTAAACTTTTTTCAAAAGTTACTAAAGCAAGTCCAACTAAAAGCATAGTCACAACAAATACCGTAACATCTCTACCTTTATCTATAAAATTAAGCAGTGCCGTAATTAACATAATCATTGAAAAATATACAACATACAAAAGATTTAACTTCTCATATTTTAGATAAGCCAAACAACCTAACATTCCGGTAAGTAGCCACAAAAAAGCCTGATACAACTCAGTACCTTTTCCGGTTAAACTAAACCATTCGCCAAAAACATCGAAAACACCAGCAGCTACAAAAGCGAACACCGTAAAAGCATTTGCTAAAACATAGTATGTAAGCGACGATGTTTTTAAATTAAATTTTCTATCTGCTAGATATGACATTGCAAAGAAAATAAATGATGTAATTATTAGTGCAATGGTTTTTCCTATTCCTGACAAAGTTTCCCAGGTTGTCATCGCAAAAATAATTCCTGCAAGTAAAACAAGTCCACAACCTAACGCCAATAAATTCCTAAGTCGTCTTTGAGATTTCTCTTCATCACTTAGCACCTTAACCGTCTGATTATCTTTAAGTTCCACAGAACACATATTTGCATAAGCGATTATTCCCAGTATAAACGAAATAACATGAGCAGTTAAAAACGAAACTATACTGGCTGCCAATACACATCCTCTGCATCTTGTAAAATCGTCTCCGTCCTTATTAGATACAAAAAGGAATATGCCACCTATTCCCAAGCGAATTGCGGCAACAACCATTCCTATAACAGCAAAAAAAAGCAAAAGATCACTTCTAAATAAGTGCCAAGAAACAGTTAACGCTAAACTTCCTATTGCTAAGTTAAGTGCTCCCGCAACCTTTAACAAACTCTTTGTCATAAGCCTCTCTCCTTTTATTTTACATTTCTAGGAGCAAAATCAGACACTTCCGAAAGCTCCTTAAATAACTTTTTTTCCTCGTCTGTAAGAGTCTCCGGAACAACAATTTTTATATTCCCAAGTAAATCTCCACGACTGATTCCAAACTTATACCCCTTTCCGACAATTCTAAGCTTATTCGAGCTTTGAACGCCTGCGGGGATTTTTATATTCAATTTTCCATCAATTCCATCAATTATAGCTCGTCCTCCAAATACAGCCTCCCAAGGTGTAATTGGTATATCCGTAACTAAGTCTTTTCCACGAATAGTAAATTTGTCATGTTTCTTTATAACAAGATTTACGTATAAATCTCCCGGAGGTGCACCTATTGTTCCCGGTAAGCCCTTACCCAAAATTTTTATTTTGTCTCCTGTTCTTGAGCCTTCCGGTATACCTATTTCATACTCTTTTACTTTATTTGAGGCAGTTTTTACTTTTATGCTCGTTGTTGTACCGTGAAATGCTTCTTCAAGAGTAATTTCACAATTCACAAACATATCCTCGCCACGCTTAAAAAGCAGCGTTTCTTCTTTTTTTGCAAAACCTCGTTCAAAAGCCTTCCAATCAAATTCTACCGATTCATTTCCAAAAAACAAATTATAAAAATCGCTAAAAGCACCTTCTGCCTTCCCACTAAATTCCGGCTTTTGCCTAAATCCAAACTTTTGAGGGTCAAACTCAAAACCACTAATAAAATTAAATCTATTTACAATCGAATCGTAATGTTTTTTCTTCTCAACATTCCCTAAGACTTCATAAGCCTCATTTATTTCCTTTATTTTATCTTCCGCCTCTTTATTTCCAATATTAGCATCCGGATGATATTTTTTTGCTAAACCTCTATAAGCTTTTTTTATCTCTTCTGCAGTTGCTGTTTTTTGTACTCCAAGTAGACTGTAATAGTCTTTATACTTCATATGTTTATTCCCCCAATTTGCATCTTTCGTTACAGAACTATAATATATAATTGGTAAAAAAAAAACAAGAGGTTATCAATTAAAAACTCTTGTTTTTTATATCATAGAAAATTCCTCTAAAAAGCGAGTGAAACTAACAATAATATTCCTCTAAAGCATCGCCGGTCAAATATATATCTTTAGCAATTTGAAGCCCGACATAACGTAGATGCCACGGTTCAAACGTGTATCCGGTGATTTCTTCTTTCCCCCTGGGATACCTTATTATAAAACCGTATTTATAACTATTCTCCGTAAGCCATCTATACTCTTCGGTGTTCTCTAATTCGCTAGACAGCGAAAATCCTACACTTTCGCAAGTGATATCCATCGCCAAACCGGTTTGGTGTTCACTCTGACCTGCCCTTGCACTATACTTATTAGCTAGTTCCCCATCCAATTTAAAATTTTCTTTAAATATTTTCCTTTGACGCTCATAAGAACGAAACCCGGACACAGCATACAAATAAACTTTTTCTTTTTTTGCTTTTTTGAACATTCTTTCCAAAGCTTTTGAAGCTTCTTTTCTAAGAAATCTCGCTTCGAAATTCGTGTCCGGCAAGAAATTTACCTTCGTTTGCAACAAATCACTTGGTTTATACTCTTTATCAAGCCACATTTTTTTGTTAACCAAAACATCTATAGAATTGGGCTCTTTTATTCGCATATAATCATCTCCAATTCTAGTAATAATATATGGTTCTCAATTATTCTTGATACTCTTCTGTTATCTCTTCATGCTCCACATCGCATGGTTTCATATTTTCACATTCCACAAAGGTACCACCAACAGTAGTATTTGCCCCGAACTCTACCGGAATTTCAACTCTTATCTTTTGTGAAATTGTAAATTTGCAATTTCCATTTTCAACGCCCTTGCAATGCCCGTGTTTATTAGATACTTCCGGCTTTCCACAGCATTCTGTACAAATTGCTCCCACCTTTGCAAAAGGTGTTATAGTTACAGGAACACAAACAGTAGCTGTTTGACTTGCTTTAGTATCACATCTTTCTTCCGCACAAAATTCATCATGTTTTTCTTCTTCAAACATAATATGTACCCCCATTCAGTTTAGTTTTATTGTTGAAAATATTTATCAACTTCTATATTTTATGTATCAACTAAACAAAATGAAACTTGTCATATTATATTTATTATTTAATGCTACTAATTTCTCTTATCTTATCAGCATTAAGCCCAACTCCGGCTTCTAAAACACCAATTTTAAAATCAACTTCTACAAGCTTGTCAGACATATTATCTAATTTGTCACTAGTATCAGTTTGCATATCGACTAATAAACCAAAGTTCCTATTCATACGTTCGTTCATGTCGTTAATCTCTTTCTTGATAATTATGATATCACTTTCAATATTGTCAACTCTTCCCTCAAGCTTGTCGAACCTTTCTTCAAGCTTATCAAGTCTTTCTTCAAGCTTATCAAGTCTTTCTTCAATCTTGTCAAGTCTTTCTTCAATCTTGTCAAGTCTTTCTTCAATCTTGTCAAGTCTTTCTT
>CAZXFU010000060.1:0-7621 GCA_964640345.1 uncultured Eubacteriales bacterium | reverse complement strand
ACGATTTAATCGACGATAAGAACTGTTCAAACTTTCTATTGCATTGGTTGTATATTTTTGTATGTTCATTTGAAGGTTTTAGGTGTAAATCGGTCATGATGTCGTAGCAAGATAGCCGACATTTTTCTAAAAAATTTTCAAAATAGTTACATATATTTTAAGAAAGGAGGTTAGATAAATAGTTCAAACTGTCTGTCTGCTCATCAAATTTTTGATGATTGGATTGATGGTTATGAACGAAAAAAGAAAAGAATTTCAAAGGGCGTATGAAGAAAGATTTAATTGGTATATCTTAAAAGTAATCAATAAAACTTATAAGAATTATTTGAAATGTCAAAAACAACAACGTCTTGATCCATACGAGCAATTTATAGGCGGATTATGCGATGATGAAATTGTTGGAGATGAAGAAGAAATTATCCCGAAGAGATTAGAAGATATTATGTGCGATCTTAGAATACATAAAGCAATTAAGCCACTTACCTTTAATGAAAAGGTAGTGTTTTTTTGTTCTTTATTTTAGAAAAAAGTACTGAAGAAATTGCTGAGATTATGGGGTACAAGGATAGAAGTTCTATAAATCGAGTGTGTAATAAAGCAATAAAGAAGATTAAGGATAACTATTATGAAATGGAGGGTAAGATAGATGATTAGTTATGAAGTAATTATAAAAGCAAAAATGGGAAATAAAGAAGCAACAACCCAAATACTGGAATTTTATCTCCCCCAAATTAATAAAATTTCTAAAGAAGATGAGTTCGTATAAATGGCTTTAATAGCTGTGTACAGAGGAATTAAGAATTTTAAAATATAAAAAAATAAAAAAGTTTTAAAAACTTACCGAAAAAGTGTCAATTTAAATCCCTTATAGCTCGGAAGTGACAAAGATTGCTTTCACTTGTTCTTTGAAAAGTGAATAGGAATATTATGAAACGTTAACTTTGTAGCGAGCCACAAGAGCGTGTGATAATTATCTCATACTAAAACGAGGAAAAATTTGAAGTGCGGTAACTTCAATGGCGAGGGTCTACAATGTACATAATGATACTTCTACTTTGCTTTTCTAAAAAGGAGTAGTCCGTCGGTTAGGGGGAATGCGTACGCAAGTACGACATATGCGATAGTACCGTATTGAACATAATAATGATAATAGAAAAGGCATATTAGAGCCATGTAAAAGTGGCTCTATATATTGTTAAGGAAGGGATTTAAATGAATATATTATTGACATTAATTATAGGTTTTATTATTGGAACTGCTGTGAGTGTGAATGCTCTATATGTTTTAATAACGTTCTATGAGTATGTACGATTTAAGCATGATAAAGAACAAAAAGAAGCTGAAGAACGAGAACGTAAAAAAGATTTTAAGAAAAATTACATTTTTGATTTAGATGAGGATAATAAGTAGTTATAAAAAAATAGAGCATCACATAGAGATTGTTAATGAGGTGGGGTGTATGAAAAATGAGGAACTGAAAACAAGCCCAAAAGATGAAATCAGTATCGGGGTAGCATTTAGCGATAAAGGCAGTACGTTCCAAGAAGTAATGGAAGCAATTTTATTAAATAAGTTACTTGGAGTTAAATAGTAATATTTCAAATAAAAAACGTCTAAAGGGCGTTTTTTATTTGTTTTGTACATAAATAGATGTTTGGTTATAAAACTAAAAAGAAGTACATAAGAATTAATTAAAAAATAAAATCTTCGTATTGAGTAAATTCCCTTGTAGAGTATTTTTGATTGAGATAAAATATTTCTGGGAAGGGATTTATAATGGAAAGGTAGGTCCATTGTGAATGTCGGAATAAATACAGTACCCAGTTTAGTGTATAGCGTTGCTTTATACATAAGACTGAGTAAAGAGGACGGTGATAAAGAAGAAAGTGAAAGTATTACAAATCAGCGAAAGTTATTAAGAGAGTATGCAAAAGAAAATAAGTATAATGTTTATGATGAGTATGTAGATGATGGTTATACCGGAACCAATTTTGATAGACCGGATTTTATACGATTAATTGGAGATATTGAAGCCGGTAAGGTTAACATGGTAATAACTAAAGATTTATCTAGGTTAGGAAGGGACTATATAGAAACGGGCAGATATATAGAGACTTATTTTCCAGAAAATCAAATTAGATATATTGCTGTGTTGGATGATGTCGATACGTTTTTGGATAAGAATTGCGATACAGTAGCGTTTAAGAATATTATGAATGATTACTATGCTAAAACAACATCCAAAAATATTAAGAAAACTAAAAATCGTAAGAAAAAAGAAGGCTTTTATTATACTTCGTATGCACCATTTGGCTATAAGAAAGTAAGTAAAAGTGGGGATTTAGAAATTGACGAACCACAGGCTAAGATAGTAAGAAGAATATTTGAATTATTCTTAAGTGGAATGGGAACATATCAAATTGCAAATTTGTTAACAGATGAAGGAATTTTACCGCCGGGATTACAGAAAAATATGCTCTGTTGTACTAAGCATATGACACAAACTACAGATAAATGGAATCATAATGCAGTAAAAAGAATATTAACGAATGAAATTTATATTGGTAATTGTGTTCAAAATAAAACTAAGAAGATTAGTTATAAGAGTAAAAAATTGGTGTCATTACCACCGGAACAACAGACTGTGATCAGGAATCATCATGAACCTATAATTTCATTAGAAGTATGGGAAGCTACTCAAAAAATGATGCAAAATTCAAAGAATACTAAAAAGAGAGAGACGGATGTACTTCTTAAAGGTTTATTGTACTGTTTTCACTGTAATAATAAATTATCGGTGCGTAGCAAATTGGATAATCGTAAAACTGGGCAGGTAATAAGAAGATATATTGTTTGTGGAACTGCTGAAAAAAAGTATTCAAATAAAAAGTGTTTTAATCAATATATTAAGTATGATTTGTTTGAAGAAAAGATAATAGAGAAGATAACAGAAGTTTTACAAATATATTTAAATTCAGCTGATTTTAATAGTAACGAAGTATTAGATAAAGCCTTAGAATCACAAGGAAATAAGGCAAGTATAGAAAAGAAAATTGAAAACTTAGAAAGTGAATTGGCGAAAATAGCAAAAAAAATAGAGATATTATATACTGATAAACTAAATGGCTTGTTAGAAGAACAGGATTATCAGACTTTTTATGAAAGTTTGTTAGAAGAAAGACATAGAACTAAAGATATAATTGCTGAAGCAAGAGAAGAACTAACTGAGTATGAAGATGCTGACATTAGTTATAAGATGCAAGAAAATATGAAGAAAATAATAGAAAGGATTGTTGAGAAACAAGAATACTCTAAGGAAATAGTTAATCAGTTAATAAAGAAAATTGAGGTAGATAAAGACAAGAAAGTAACTATTTACTTTAATTTTATGGAACTTAATTGTATAGGAGGGGAGACGAATGTCAAACCGAATATATAATGTTGCTATTTATTTGCGATTGAGTAAAGATGATGGAGATGATTTAGAAAGTCAAAGTATTATGAATCAACGAAAAATCATAAGTGATTATATTAGTAAGCAGGCTAATATGAAGATGTTCGATGAATATGTGGATGATGGATATAGTGGGGCAAATTTTAATAGACCGGATTTTCAGAGAATGTTAAAGGATATTGATAAAAAGTTGGTTGATATTGTAATTACAAAAGACTTATCTAGATTTGGGAGAAATTATGTTGAATGTGGGCAATACATAGAGAAGGTGTTCCCGGATAAAGGAGTAAGATATATTGCACTTTTAGATGGTATAGATAATTTTGAGGAAAGTGCAATAAATGATTTTATGCCATTAAAATCGGTTTTTAACGAAAAACATTGTAAAAATACTTCAGTTGGGGTTAAGAAAAGTAAACGCCAGAGAATGACTGAAGGGATTTATGCTTGTAATATTCCGCCGTTTGGATATAAAAAGGATCCCAATGCAGATGGAAGATTAATAATTGATGAAGAACCTGCAAAGACTGTAAGGAAAATTTTTGATATGAAATTAAAAGGATATACATGTGTTCAGATAGCAGAATATTTACAAGCGAATGGCTATATTACTCCGGGAATGTATTTGAGAAATGTTCATAACGAAGGATATAAAAAGGTTGGGATTTGGAAGCGTAGTACTGTAAGTAGAATACTTGCAAATCCAGTATATTTAGGACATTGCTTAAGAGGAAAAACTCAAAATATAAGTTATAAAACAAGAAAAAGGATTAATGTTAGACGTGAAGATTTGATAATAACTTATAATACGCATGAAGCAATAATATCTGAAGAAGTATTCGAACAAATACATAATACTAAAAAATATGGTGCCCAAAAGACACAAGCTGAAAATAACTTTTTATTAAGGGATTTGATAATTTGTGGTTGTTGTCAGAAGCGAATGTTTTTTAAAAGGGCAAGGGCTAAAGTTAACGTATATTGTGGTGGAAATAACCAAAGTTCTTTTATTTGTGGGAATAGCAGAAGTGTAGATTATTTATGGTTAGAAGATAAATTAAAAGAAGATGTAAGAGGAATGTACGAGCAATATATGAAGAATACTAAATATCTAGACAAGCTATATAAAACATACCAACAAAAACAAATGGAAAGCTTAGAACGGACATTAGATGAACAAAAAAAGAAATTGTCCAAAATAAATAATAGTATTGCGAGTGTATATAGTAAGCGATTATCAAATGACAAAACAGAAGAATATGAAGAACAGTATAAAAGTCTTGTTGCAGAACGCAAAAAAATTAACGAGGATATAGAGAGTACAGAGCAAATATATAATGACAAGAAAACGATGCTTTATAATATTGAACATAAACATGAGATTTTAAAAGAACTGGACTATGTAACAAGGAATGAGTTGACTAATTCGGATATGAAAAAACTAATTAAGAATATTATTGTGAGCGAAAGCAAGATAATTATCAATTATAATTTTCATTTCTTTTCAGTTGAACTATAATTTTTCGTGTCGGAATTGTACATCGTATGATTGCTGTGTGGCTATGTCTGAATTTATTGCAGGTAGCGAGGAATTATTTGTAGATATGATGAATAAGAGGGCAAAGGCTCTTAATATGAATGATACGAATTTTATGAATTGCCATGGTCTTGATGAAGATAATCATCTTACTTCTGCTTATGATATCGCGATAATGTCAAGGGAATTGATGAAGCATAAAAAGATTTTAGAGTACAGCTCAATCTGGATGGATACGTTAAGAGATGGGAAGTCTCAGCTTGTTAATACCAATAAGTTGATTAGATTTTATGATGGAGCAAATGGACTTAAAACCGGTTCAACATCGCTTGCTAAATATAACTTGTCGGCTGCTGCAAAGAGAAACGATATGCAACTAATTGCTGTTGTTATGTGTTCGCCGACAGGGGCTGAGAGGTTTGAAGATGCAAAGATGCTATTAGATTACGGTTTTGCTAATTTTACGGTGGATATTTTGGACAGTGCAGGAACTTCGGTTGGAGAGACTAACGTTGAGCGTGGTGAAGACGAGACTGTTGAGGGAATTATAAAGGAAAATATTAGTTTGCTGGGAGAAAAAGGACTTGGCAAAGAGGTTGAAAGGAAAGTGGATTTTTATACTTTGCGTGCACCAATTTCAAAAGATGAAAAGATTGGAGATATTATTTATCTTAAAAATGGCGTAGAAATTGCTAGAGGAGATATTATTGCAAAAGATGATGTGCCGCAAGTTAGGTTGCTTACTATTTATAATAGGATTATAAATATGTGGGCAAAAGTGGGGAGAGAATAAGTAAAAATGAGCTGTGAAGAAACTATAAGCAAGGTAGATTCTTCACAGCTCATTTACTGTAATCCGGGAATTTAATCTTGTATGTTTACAACTGGTGCAGCAGAGATCTGCTTGTTTTTGTCTATATAATGCATACTTTTTTCTGCAATTTCTTCTAATGTGACATTTTCAAATTTATTAAAAATGTCATGCCCTTCTTTATCTTTTTCTTTTACGAACTCTGCAAAGACGCTATAAAACGGGTTGCCAAGACCCTTGTTTAGTTCGGCTTTTAATATCTCAAGTGATTCTTCCATGGTCAGTTCGGCTTTTCTGTATATTCGGGGCTCACGGAGTGCGGTATAGATATCGGTTATTTCTAGGAGCGAGATAGCCGGTAGGAATGTGTATATTTTCTTTTCCGAAAAATTTTTCGGGTGATGGAAAAAAACACTCGCTACTATGTCGTCGCTGAAACCGAGCTGCCTTAGAAGATTTGCACTGTGTATTGCGTGCTTTGACATTTCTTTATATTCGGTAGTTGTTAGTTTCCCGGGTTTTGCCAGTATGCTTTTGTTTATTTTTATTTTGCCGATGTCATGCCACCAACACATTACTATTAGCTTATCATGTTGTATGAAAGATAAATTTTTTATATAGTTTATAAACAAATCTTTTTGTTTATGCTTTATCTTTTTTGTAAGCTCATCTAAAGGCAATTTCCTTAAATAGTCGACGAATTCTACCATACAAGATGAAAGTTTTAATGAATGGGTAAATGTGTCTATTTTAAGATTACTAGATGTATTTATTATGTCATCAATTGTTTCGCCATATGTTTCTATAAGCAAATCAGAAAGATCTTTATCCATATTTATACCTCCATGTTTTAATTATGCATAGAATAATTTAGAATCAAATTCTAATTATATAAATCATGATAGCACTTTTTTTGTTGTGATGTCAAACAGTTCGAATATTGGAAGTATAATAATTACTAGAAAAATCTTAAAATAATGTTATAATAGAAATGACTACAGGGGTAATTATGAAGAAAATTGAAAATAAATATTCTAGCAATACTTTGAAAATATAAAACACATTGATGAATATGAAAATGAGTTTTGGTATGCTAGGGAACTTTCAAAAGTTTTAGAGTATAAAGACTGGAGAAACTTTTTAAAGGTTTTAAATAAAGCGAAAGAGGCTTGCAAATCAAACAAGAAAACAGGAAATAACTGAACAAGAATATGATTCTTTATCAGATGATGAAAAAAGATTTTATCAAAGAAAATTAACAAAACAAGGTAATTATACTTTGCAAAGAGTTGCCACTGCAGCAGGTGTCAAAAATATGGCTGAATTTCATAATGCAGGATATATAAAATCGGAATTAACTTGTAAGTGGGGAGTTATGAAAAACAATAGAAAGGATGTAAATTATGTTGGATAAAAATTTTAAAGATATTATTAGTAATATTCAAAGAAGAAATTATAAATACACAAATTAAAACTATGCAAGAAGTCAATAGCAATTTAATTATGCTGTATTTTAAATTGGGAAAAATTGTTTCAGAGAACAAACAATATGGAAATAATTTTACGAAGCAAGTGTCTATAGAACTTAAATTAACTTTTCCTAATATGAAAGGCTTTTCCGAAAGAAATATAAGGTCAATGAGATTATTCTATGAAGAGTATGCTAATGATGAAAAGTGGCAACAACTTGTTGCCAAATTACCTTGGGGACATAATTTATTATTAATTGAAAAAATTAAAAATAAAGATATTAGACGAATATATGCTGAAAATACTATTAAAAATGGATGGAGTAGAAATGTACTTGCTATTCAAATTG
>CAZXFU010000059.1:1647-7672 GCA_964640345.1 uncultured Eubacteriales bacterium | reverse complement strand
CGATATAGAGATATATCGCCTAGATAAATGATAATCAAATACAGAACCCGGCTTATAGATTATTCTCATTAATGCGGATGTGGCGGAATTGGCAGACGCACTAGACTTAGGATCTAGCGGGCGACCATGCAGGTTCAACTCCTGTCATCCGCACCAAAAAGAAAAATGAAGGAGTTTTTTACAACCCCTTCATTTTTCTTTTTGGTATAATTATATAATGTATCAAAAAACTACTATTTCTTAATTTGGCATTTCAGTGCTTTCAAGTTCCGAAATTATCTCAGCTTTTTTTTTACTTTTCGGAGCTGCCGTATCAAAATTTTTATCTATTTTGTCTCCTTTTTCCTTTAGCTTTTCCATTTCTTCCATTATACATTTACCGGCAAACAAGCAACCTTCGTCACTTGAAAATTGTTTGACATAAGCATCACCGTTAAGTTTTGCGGATGAAGAGAGCTTTAGGGTGTTTTTACAGTAAACATCGCCTTCAACACTTCCCTCGAGTATTAGATTTTTAGCTTCAACTTTTCCGAGAACAACGCCTGTTTCACCTATAAGTACATCGCCATCAACTTTGATCGGACCATTTATTTTCCCAAATACTTTTATATTACCTGTTGTATTAAGCCCACTGTCTATAACACAATTTCCGGCTATAATAGTTTCTTTTTTGTTTATTCTGCCAAACATATAAAAACCTCCCTTTACCGTAATATAATACTATAAAACACTTGTAATATTCAAGTGCATTTTAAAAACATATTGTTACAAAATATAACCATAAAAATAAATTTTGTGATTTTTTCAATATTTATAGAAAAAACTTTTCTTATATGATACAATAAAATCGCTGTATAATAAATCTTAGTAGTAACGGAAAGGAATTTGTTATTATGATGATTGAGTTCAATAACGTACATAAACGCTATGAAGGTGGCGTGGAAGCAATAAATGGTGTTAATTTAAAAATAGATAAAGGTGAATTCGTTTTTTTGGTAGGACCTTCCGGTTCTGGAAAGTCGACTTTATTAAAGCTTATGATAAAAGAAGAGAGTGTTGATTCTGGTACCTTATTACTTAATAATTATAAAGTACATTCTATGAAATCGAGGTATGTACCTTTTTTAAGGAGAAGTATAGGAATTGTTTTTCAGGATTTTAGATTACTTCCTGATAAAACGGTTTATGAAAATGTTGCATTTGCAATGAGAATAGTAAGAAAGCCCGCAAGATACATAAGAAGGCAAGTGCCGATGCTATTAAGCCTTGTAGGACTTAGTTCGAAATCAAATAGCTATCCTCACGAACTATCCGGTGGAGAGCAACAGAGAATTGCCATGGCAAGAGCACTTGCAAATAATCCGTCCGTGTTAATTGCGGACGAACCTACAGGAAATTTGGACCCGGAAAATGCTTGGGAAATAATGAAAATATTAAATGAAATAAATTTAAGAGGTACGACTGTTGTTGTGGCCACTCATGCAAAAGATATTGTTGATACGATGAAAAAAAGAGTAGTTGAACTTGAAAAAGGTAAAATAGTAAGAGACCAGAGCAGAGGTAACTATTAATGACAGTTGGAGGTATTTATATTGGGAACTTTAATATATTTAATAAAGCAAGGATTTGAAAACGTTTGGAAAAACAAAATAATGTTTATTGCATCAGTTTTAATAATTTGCACATCAATGATTACACTTGGAATTTTTACTATAATTGGTGAAAATGTCAAGGCTTTGGCGGATTCTCTAGTCGCAAATCAGTCAATAATAGCGTATGTCAATGAAGATGCAGACGAAACTAAAATAGAAGCAATAGGTAAAGCGATAACAGCACTACCAGGAGTTGCAGGTATAAAGCGTGAGACTAAGCAAGAAGCAATAAAAAATGCGAGAGAACAGCTGATTGCAGAAGAATATGAAGATTTTACAATAGGCTGGGAAGACTCGAACATATTTACAGATTCGTTTGAAGTTAATGTTGAAAGGTTAGAAAATGCACAAAGCATAGCAGATAATATTGCGGGAATTGAAGGAGTAAGAAAAGTAAGATTTGAGCAAGATGTATTTAATAAAATAAACAGTATGTCGGATTTAATAAAGGCTGTTGTCTTAGTTGTTTTTGTATTGTTGGTTGCTGTATCGTTATTAGTTATTTCAAATACAATAAAACTTGTTTTACATGCAAGAAGACGAGAAATAAATATAATGAAATATATAGGAGCAACAGATGCTTTTGTAAAGACTCCTTTCTTAATAGAGGGAATTATAGTCGGAGTTGTCGGTGCATATATTTCATGGCTGCTTACAATTCAAATATACGGCGTAGTGCAGAATTCGTTTTCAAGCATGAACATTGCGTGGCTTGACTTAAGCCAAAGAATTCTTAACACAAATTTGATAATTGGAGTCGGAATAAGCTGTATTGCTTGTATGATTTCAATAAAGAAATATTTAGATGTATAAATTTTTTACAAGGATGTGGGGACAAATGAAAAAATTAGTATCTTTAATTACTACAATATCACTAATAGGTTGCAATTTTACTATTGCTGCTACAGAGGATGAGCTAAAAGCTCAGCTTAATCAAAATAATGCGACAATTCAGGAGAAATCAAACGAAATTAAAAAGGTTCAAACAAAGAAAAATACTTTGCTTGATGAGATTGAAGAACTGGATAAAGAGATGGATAAAGCTCAAAAAGAGCTTGATTCTATACAGGGGCAAATAAATACCTTAAATTCCCAAATAAAGTCTAAAGAAAATAAAATAAAAGAAGCTAATGAAAAAAGAGAAGAAGAAGAGTTATTACTTCAAAAGCGAGTTAGAGCGATGTATGAAAATGGAAATACAGCGTATTTAAGTCTAATTTTAAATTCTGAGAATATAACTGATTTTATAAAGAGATGTGAACTTGCCGAAAGAATGATAGAATCAGATAAAAAATTATTTAGTCAGCTTGAACAGTTAAAGCAGGATACAGAAGCGGAAATAAAATCGCTTGAAAGTGATAAAGTAGTAGTAGAAGCTGCAAAGCAGCAAGAGACTGAAAGTCGTAATAAATTAGCGACTTCAAGGAGTGCAAAAGATTCAAGAGTCAAACTTTTAGAGAGTGATATTAATGAGCTTCAAAAACAGCTAGATAGAGAATTAGAAGAATCTCAGGAAATTGAAAGACAGCTAAGATCTTTAAGTGGAACAAGTACTGTAGTGTCTAAAAATGAAGCGTTTATATGGCCGGGTGCATATTCAAAGGTTATTACATGTAAATATGGTCCGAGAATTCATCCTATAACTAAAAAAGCAGGAACACATACAGGAATAGATATTCGTGCAACATTAAATTCAAACGTTTATGCGGCGGCTTCAGGTCAAGTAATAAAAGCGTGCTATAATACAGCATACGGTAACATGATAATTATTGACCATGGGAATGGAATTACGACATTATATGGTCATGCTAATAAATTACTTGTAAAAGTTGGAGATACTGTAAAACAGGGAGATACAATAATGAAAGCCGGAAGTACCGGATATTCTACAGGTCCTCATCTTCATTTTGAAGTAAGAAAGAACGGAACTCCGCAAGATCCTAAAAATTATTTGGACTATACGGGAGTAACATTTAAATAAAATGTAATGGAGAGAAGTAAATGAAAAACAACAGAATAAGTATATTTTTCGGTTTAGTTTTCTTAGTAGTAATTACTATAATTACTACTTTGATTTTTTCAGGAATAAATAATTTCGCGTTAACCGGCAGTATAAATGGATACAGCAAGGAAGAAATGGCATTTATACAAAAAATTATGAGTTCTAAAGATGTATTGATTAATAAGTTTTATGACGATGTTTCTGAAGAAAAGCTTTATGACGGTGCAATGGCTGGAATGTTTGAAGCCGCAAATGATCCGTATACAGAATACTTGTCGGCTGAGGCAAGTGATGCCTTAGAACAAATTGCGACAGGTAAATATGATGGAATTGGAATTGTTGTTACTATATTAAATGAGGAGAAATATCCAACGATTTTATATACCTTGCCTAATTCGCCGGCAGAGAAGGCACAGCTGCAGGAAAACGATAAGATAGTATCTATTAATGGCACGTCGTGTGAGAGTATGGAATTAAATAAAGTTGTAGAGTTAATG
Organism: uncultured Eubacteriales bacterium; assembly: GCA_964640345.1. Taxonomy (GTDB): domain Bacteria; phylum Bacillota; class Clostridia; order TANB77; family RGIG9151; genus RGIG9151. Next base: position 3,521 of record CAZXFU010000059.1, on the reverse strand, counting down.
AAGGTAAAAGCCGGGAGTGAATTAAAGCTTTTAATAGAGAGAAGCAGTGAAAGTGTGACGGTTTCTTTAAAAACAGAGGAAATATCTTTATCTAGTGTTTATTCTAAAGTTATTGATGGAGTCGGTTATATAGAAATTTCAACTTTTGATGAGCAAACGTCTAAAGAATTTACAGAGGAATATGAAAAATTAAGAAAAGAGAATATAAGTGGATTAATAATAGACGTAAGAGATAACGGCGGCGGAGTTTTTGAAGAAGCAGTAAAAATCGCAAAATTAATTGTGCCTGAAGGTCTTATTGTATATACAGAAGACAAAGACGGAAAACGAGTTGAAGAAAATTCTACAGGCGAGGGAATTGATATACCGCTTGTAATGCTTATAAATGAGAATAGTGCAAGTGCATCTGAAATTTTAGCAGGTGCGGTTAAAGACAGAAAATGCGGAACGTTAGTTGGGGAAAAAACATATGGAAAAGGCGTTGTTCAAGGTTGGTTCATGATTAACGACGGAACATCGATTAAGTTAACAATTGCAAAATACTTTACTCCTAGCGGTGTTTGTATTGATGGAGTAGGTATAGAGCCGGATGTTTATGTTGAAAAAGGTAAAGCAAATGTTGATTTACAGCTTAAAAAAGCAGTAGAAATGTTAAAAAGATAGCGGAGGTTGTAGGGATGACACGCAGTAAACAGGTCAAATCAAAAAGCGTAAAAGAAATTAATACTAAAAACATTTTAAATATTATAAGAAGACATGGCCCAATATCCAGAATTGAAATCGCAGAGATTACAGGTTTGACACCTGCAACGGTTACGAATATTACTTCAGAGCTTATGGATAAACGATTAATTATAGAGGGCGAAACCGGAGATTCTAGTGGCGGACGTAGACCCATAATGTTAAAAATCAGGAGTGATTATTATAGAGTAATAGGTATTTATATCGGTTCCAGAAGAATTATGATAATTACTTCAGATTTGCTTGCTAACATAAAACATAAAAAAGAAATAAAATATTCGAGTAAGCAAATAACAATAGAAGATATTGAAAAAATATTGGATGACGAGCTTACTCCTATAATAAAAAAATATAATGAAAAAAATAAGAAAATTGTAGGAATCGGCATTGGCATACATGGTATTGTGGATAGTAAAAGAGGTGTGTCTGTAGTAGCACCAAATCTAGGATGGAAAAATATCGAGATTTCTAAAATAGTATATGAGAAATATAAAATACCTGTTTTTGTAGATAATAACACGAGAACCATGGCACTTGGAGAAAATTGGTTCGGGACAGGTAAAAATGTTTCTAATTTTTTCTGCTTAAATATTGATTACGGTGTTGGTGGATGTTTCTTCCTAAATGATAAACCATTAAATGGTGCTTCGTTTGGTGCAGGGGAAGTAGGTCATACAACAGTAGACATAAACGGCGAATTGTGTAGCTGCGGCAATAGGGGGTGCTTGGAAACTGTTGCTTCGGTTAAGGCTTTATTAAAGCAAGCATATGAAAAGTATCCTGAAAACAAGGGTTCAAAGATATATAATGGAAAAGAAATCGAATCGGTTAATGATATAAAGACAGAAGATTTATATGAGGCAGCAAAAAATGGCGATGATTTAGCGATTTCACTAATAAAAAACATGGGCGAAAAGATTGGTATAGGTATTGCGAATATTATAAACATATTAAACCCGGAGCTAATTATTATAAACGGAGAAATTATATCCACCGGGGAAATACTACTTACTCCGATTATTGAAACGGTAAAGAAAAGGGGATTTACCAATTCCGTAAATGCGACAGGAATCGTTTTATCGAAGCTTGGCAATGTAGCATATTTAAAAGGTGCCGTTGTGCTTGCAATGCAG
>CAZXFU010000059.1:0-1637 GCA_964640345.1 uncultured Eubacteriales bacterium | reverse complement strand
CAGTCTGTTTTTGATAATCCGGAAAGCATAGAGGTTTTGCCAAATATATTGACATAAAAAGTAAATACTTATATAATTTAATGGGTCGGTATATGTTTTAATGAAAAGGAGGGAAGTTTGTTCCTTTGTATGTTTCTCTGTTCTGATTAGAAAAGAGGAGGAAGAAAAATGAAAGGTATTGCTAAGTATTTTGCGGATGGTTACAAGCGGCTGATTGAAAGTCAATGTTGGTCACTTTATATGTATGTTACAGGTTGCTATGTAATAATTACGTATATGTGGCTAAACAGTAAAAATGGAGCATTGCCTTTTTCTATTATGTTACTACTTAGCATATGTAATTTTATGACTGTTGGAGTAGTAAAATGTATGGTAAAAGGCACTGAAAGAGAACTGATGTATACTGTCCTTTTACGTTCTATTTGTGATGTGTTTATATTGATTGCTACTGTTATAAACGGTGCGGCGATGTTAGTGAGCATTGTTTTTCTGGCTGCAATGCAGATTTTATGCAAGGTAGGTGCTAAGGTAGAGGAAGCAAACCGAGAGGATGTTATATATAGAAGAGTCGGCAGAGCAATGTTAGGAACTTTGATATTTGGCAGTACGGTGTTATTTTTTGTTTTTTGGGGGTTATTGGGGATACCGATTTGGTTTAAAATTCTAGTATCGATACTGCATTTAACAACGGTTCCTTTTTTGACAAGGCTGCAGGAGCAAATTGAATGTACTATAGGAGAGATGTTGTTTACTATAAAGTGGTCGAATATTGATAGGTATAAATTCTGACGTTAAAAATTTGGAACTTATAAAAAGTTTCCATAATCTTGACAAAAATTGCAATATGGGATATAATTCCCGTATTGCAATTTTTATTTTTGAACTTAGGGAACAGTTTCACTAAGTGGACGTTTTTGAGATTCAGAAATCGAATTGCAAAAACAAGAAAGGAGCAAGTATATGTAGAGCTTTTTGTGACCGTAGACTCTGGCGATTCCATGCGACTATTTATTTAAAACAGGAGGATGCATTATGGTTAAGCAATGCTCTTTTGGGAAGGTAAGGACTTTTGTTTGGGGAAAGATTTTTGAACTCCTTAATATAAAGTTTTACGTCATGGACGGAGAACTTTGTGAAAGCTCGAAGGAGCTTGTGGAATTTGGTAAGCATTTTGACTTGTTTTGGACTGCTACCGGATATATTTTGGTGGCAAGGAAAGACGACCAGATAAATGTGATATTCAGTGACGATAAGAACGTTGAAAACAGTCGGCTGGAAGAATGCATTTTCTCCCAAATTGATCAACTGGACGTTTGGAAGAAAATATTTAAGGTGCTGAATGTAAGGTTTTACGTTTCATTAAACGAAAAACTTTGCGATGTATTAAGTAGGTTGAGCGAAAGGATTGGAACTAAGCATTTCGATCTTTTCGAAATGGATGAGAGTTACTTGGCTCTGACCAGGGGCGGAGCAAAAACTTATGTGATTTTTACACATAAGACTCTGTAAATTTTGTAAAGGCATATAGCTTATATCAGGCTATATGTCTTTTTGCGTAATAGAAAATTTATTAAAAAATGAGTAATATATGGAACATGCACCAAAAACATTTGCCAGGCACTCTGTTTTTGGCTAAT
>CAZXFU010000058.1:0-7917 GCA_964640345.1 uncultured Eubacteriales bacterium | reverse complement strand
TTTTTGCACCCTTTTTTACGAACAAAAAGTAGCACTTTCCTATTAAATAAAAAAATCTTTGTAAGCATTGTTAATGCTTAGTTTTTTTGTCAAATTTTCATTTTGCTATTGTAGCAATGTATAAATATAAATATAAATATATCATACAAGTTATAAATATGAGATTATCAATTGTAAAAACAAAGAACGCAACACAATACTATGTAATAAAATCAATTAGAGATAAAAACGGAAAAAGTACATCTAAAATTATAGAAAAATTGGGCAATGAAACTGAAATTTTAAAAAAATCTAATGGTATGGATCCTGTAATATTGATGCAATAAATGAAGAGGCTATGTTTGATGGTTTTTATGCTGTCTGTACTACTCTTGAAGACAATATTGAAGAAATAATAAAGGTAAATAAACGTAGATGGGAAATCGAAGAATCTTTTAGAATTTTAAAAACTGAATTTAAATCTAGACCTGTTTATCTTAAAAATGATGACAGGATTAAAGCTCATTTTACTACTTGTTTCTTATCTTTGTTAATTTATAGAATACTTGAAAATAAACTAGATTATAAATTTTCTAGTACAGAGATTATTAAAACTTTGAAAAATATGAATTGGCATGAGTTGGACCTACTTGGATAGCACCCTGTATATCAAAGGAATAATATAACAGATTATTTACATGAGAAATTTGGTTTTCATACAGATTATGAATTTATCTCCAAAAAAATTATAAATAGAATAGACATTACTACATCTTAAAAAGCTGTAATCGTTGCGACACAACAATTACAGCTTTTAACTGTCAAACTCGAGATTATGTATGCCATAAAATCAACACATCTTGCAAAAAAATTAATTTAAATTTGCAATTGATGTAGCTGTCAATTCTACAGGTACCGAATAGCTAAGATATTCACACATTCTCTTATTCTCTTTCGCAAGTAACATCTCCATAATTGTTGGCTGGCAATTAAACTTCGTGGAGTATGTAGGTACAAAGCTCATAAAATAGTAACTAAACGGCACTACAAAATATGTATCAAACATATTTTGTATGTCCATGATATAAATAGATAAGAAAAGCTTATCATCTTCCAGTGCATTTTCATAAGTTCCTACTTCCCCAGCTTTTGAGTTAAAGTAATCAACATATTTTTTTCTATCAATTCCAAGTGCACCAAACACCTCATCATAATATGCTTCTAAATCTGTCGTCTTAGTCTCAAGCAATTTTGAAAGTCTTGCTGCAGAGAAAAAATCTAGTTTTACCTTCTCTTTAATAGGTTCGCCATTTCTCTCAAGTAGCGTTGCTAACATTTCTGCTTTTGATGCTAAAGCATTCTTTAACTCACAAGACGCCATATTCACAGCCGCATTTTGAAGAACAGCAAACTTATCTGCCTTATTCAATTTTAAGAAATCTTTTCCGGCCTCTGAAATCTTTATAGAATCATATCTACTCGTCTTTTTAGCGTGTCTTTCTGTAAGTCCTATAGAATTACACAAATTAGTAATATAATCCAAATACTCTGCATCTTCAAAAAACATATCTTCCACTAAAGTAGACTTTGTCTGACCTAAAAGTGTATTTGTCTTCGAACAAGGTATCCTCTTAGACAATGTCTTTAACAACTTAGTACAGTCGTCAACCAAAGGATGATTATTCTTTGAAATTTCGTACAAATTATACTTAGATGTAAAAGTATTTTGCATTTTATTCAAATTAACATGAAGTTTAGGCACCACTAAAGCCGTAGCATTTAAATCATCATTTAATATTGCAAACGGATTTTTATTTTTATTAACTTCCGTCGTACCAGAATACAACCATTTTCTAAAAGGAATATTTATATTTTTTAAAACATACTCCTTTTGAGATTTCATAATTTCTAACTCCTGCATATTCTTTAATAAGCTTTTTTCAAATTCCGAAAAAATATTAGCTGTAACTTTAGACATCTTTTTTCCTCCTTTAACATCTCTCACAAACCTATTATCGTTTCTAAATTCAAAAAACTTAACACTTTTTTAATCTTTTTTTGAATTACATTACTTAATATGCTTGCTTCTTCAATATACAAACCATTGTTTTTCAAAATTACCAGCAAAATAAAAGGCTTGGAAAAAATAACTCTTGCGTTATTTTTCCAAACCTTTTATTTTGCTGGTAACTTTCCCTTTATTCTAAAACGGCAATAATTGATTTCTCAACTTTTCTAAGTCTGCCCTTCATATCTTCAAACGCATCCTCACTCATGCCATCTCTCAAATCTTCTTTAATCATCAAGCACATTTCATCAACTTCATCCTTAAGTAAGTTAAGTTTCTCAAGAATTTCAAGACACATAAATCTGTATTTTCTGTCTGCGGCTTCTTCTCCAACCTGAGTTGCATAAAGATCCTTAACTTCAAACACATCTCCACGATTCGGTACAATAGTTCTAATTCCAAAAGTATCTGAAATCACACCGGCAAAAATATCCTGTGCCTCCGGTTCGCCATGAACAATAAACACAGTTTCCGGTTTCTTCTCAAAATTACTAAGCCAATTAATAAGAGCCTTTTGATCTGCATGGCCGGAAAATCCTTCAATATACTCAACCCTAGCCTTAACAGTTATATCTTCTCCAAAAATTCTAACCTGTTTTTCTCCGTCAACAAGTCGTCTTCCAAGAGTTCCAACAGCCTGATATCCAACAAACAAAACAGTACTGTTTTCCTCCCATAAATGATGTTTTAAATGATGGCGGATCCTACCTGCTTCACACATTCCACTTGCAGAAATTATTATAGACGGTTCAGCGTTCTCATTTATAGCCTTTGACTCATCTACCGTTCTTGACAACTTCAAAGTAGGGAAATCAACCGGATTTTTATTCTCCATAATATATTTCTTAGCTTCTTCATCATAACACTGAGTGTTGTTTTTATAAATCTCAGTAGCAGAAATAGCAAGCGGGCTATCAATATATACAGGCGTTTTTAAAATCTTATCATATTTCTCTTTAAACCTTTCCTTATTTTGGTTTAAACCATAAACAATCTCTTGTGTTCTGCCGACTGCAAACGATGGTATTACAACGCTTCCGCCCTTGTCTATTGTCTCATTTACGATATCAATAAATCTTTCAAAACGATCTTCTCTTTCTTTATGATTTCTGTCTCCATATGTAGACTCCATAACTAGAATATCTGCGGAGCCTACAAGCTCAGGATTTCTTAAGATCGGGGTGTCATTATTGCCCAAATCTCCTGTGAAAACCGCCTTAGTTTCTTTTCCATTTTCTTTAATCCAAAGTTCTATAATTGCAGAACCTAGCATATGCCCGGCATCTCTAAACCTTACTTTTATATCATCATTTATTTCTATAACTTCGTCATAATCACAAGGTTCAAACAGTTCCAAACATTCAGCTGCAGTCTCGGCAGTATAAAGCGGCGGAACAGGATGCTTTCCTGCACGAATTCTTTTCCTGTTAATCCATTCAATTTCCATTTCTTGAATATGACCGCTATCAGGCAGCATTATGCTACATAAATCAGCAGTAGCCTTTGTTGTATATATTTTTCCTTTAAACCCATCGTTAAACAACTTAGGGATACGCCCCGAATGATCAATATGTGCATGAGTCAAAAACATAAAATCTACCGTATTAGGTGCAAATGTGAAATCATCAACATTTAGCATAACCTCCTTGTTTTGACCCTGAAACATACCGCAATCAACCAAAAATTTATATTTACCTGTTGTTACCATGAAACATGATCCGGTAACGGTTCTTGCTGCTCCTAAAAAGGATATCTGCATTTATATTCCTCCTCCCGAGTTTTAACTAAAACTCAACTTAACAAATTATTTCTCAGTTTTTAATAGCTTTTGTAATTCATCAACAAATGTATTTAAATCCTTAAACTGTCTATAGACAGATGCAAATCTAACATAAGCCACGTCATCAAGCTCTTTTAGTTTATCCATAACCAGTTCGCCGATATCAATAGTAGAAATCTCTTTACTAAATTTATTATAAACCTGCATTTCAATAGAATTTACCGCTTCTTCTATTTGTGTTGCAGTAACAGGTCTTTTTTCACAAGCTCGCCTTATGCCATTTGCAATTTTATTCCTGTCAAACGATTGACGGCTCCCATCCTTTTTTATAACCATCATTACCATGTTTTCAACACGCTCATACGTTGTAAATTTTCTTTTGCAGCTAATACACTCTCTTCTTCTTCTTATGCTTGCTCCATTATCTGACGCCCTTGAGTCGATTACTTTACTTTCAGGCACATTACAATACGGACACTTCATAAAACCCTCCCTAACTTCACTCGATTATTTTAGCAATTAACGGCTCTTTTTCACATTCAACATCTGAAAAAGAAAAAGCACCTTCCAATAGTTCCATAACCTCACTCAATTTACCTTCATCGTTAACAAATAAAGTTGCTAAAGTTGAATTTTTTTCAACGTAATCCGAAACCTTTTTATTAAGAACAATTCCAACCCCATAGTCAATCGAATCAGTCTTTTTAGTTCTTCCGCCACCTAATATCATTGAAGCAAAGCCAAGTTTTCGAGTATCAATTTTCGAAACATATCCTGTTTCTTGTGAAAGCAATTCCACCTTTCTTTTTGCTCCAGGCAATAAATTCGTATTTTCTACAGCTAAAACATCGCCGCCTTGAGAAGAAATAAATTCCTTAAATTTGTTAAACGCCACTCCGTTTTTGAGTCTATTTCGTAGTTCATCCTTTAATGAATCAGCATTTCCAATCTTTGCCAAATAAAGCATCTGAGCAGCTAACTCAATACAAACATCTTCTAAATCTTTAGGTCCTCTTCCATTAAGAGTATCTATAGCCTCTTTAACTTCTAACGAATTCCCTATTGCAAATCCCAAAGGCTCATTCATATTAGAAATAACTGCGACTGTCTTCCTACCAACTTCCGTGCCGATATCTACCATCTCATGTGCAAGTAGCGACGCATCTTCAAAAGTTTTCATAAACGCTCCGCTACCGTACTTAACATCAAGTACAATAGCATCTGCACCGCCAGCAATCTTTTTACTCATTATGCTACTTGCAATAAGCGGTATGCAGCTAACTGTAGCCGTAACATCACGAAGTGCATAAAGCTTTTTATCTGCCGGTGCCAAATCGCCTGTTTGCCCTACCACCGCAATATTTATGCTATTTACATTTGCAATAAATTTTTCAATAGGCATAAAAATGTTAAAACCGGGTATAGATTTTAATTTATCAATCGTTCCACCTGTATGTCCAAGTCCACACCCCGACATTTTTGCAACCGGCACACCAAAACTTGCTACAAGAGGTGCCACAATTAGTGTAGTTTTATCTCCAACGCCTCCGGTACTGTGCTTATCTACTTTAATACCTTTTATAGCAGATAAATTTGCAATATCTCCCGAGTGAGCCATCGCCATAGTCAAATACGATGTCTCTTTTTTATTCATCCCATTTAAATAAATTGCCATAAGTAGTGCCGTTATTTGATAGTCTTCTATACTACCATCTGTAACTCCGCTTATAAAGAATTCGATTTCCTCTTTACTAAGCTCCCTTTTGTCTCGCTTGTTTGTAATAATGTCGTATATTCTCATAATATTCTCCCCTATTTGCATTCAAAAGCATTTTCTATTACATTTATTTCTTCCACTTTAAAGGTGTTATCGGCAAATTTTGCAAAAACTTCAACAATATCAAAGCGTGCAAAATATTCTTTCATACGATATTGTTCTATATAACACATTGCACTCAGCTTCAAATGACGTTGTTTCCAGTAATTAACGGCATTTTCCGGTGCACCGAATTTTGATGATGTTCTTGTTTTTACCTCAACAAAAACCAAACATTTTTTATCTAGTGCAACAATATCTATCTCTCCAAATCTACAACTATAGTTCCTATTTAAAATTCTATATCCTTTGTTTTCTAAATACTTTGAAACTTCTTCTTCTCCAAAACTGCCTAATTTTTTATTATATTTTTCCATATTTATACTCTTACATCAAACTTTTCGTTTCCTTGTCCTTTCTCTTTAATGTATTTTAATTTAATAAAGTCATCTGTTCTCTCGGTAATCTCAAATAAAACAATATCATCGATTCCCGCACTTATCCTTTCTTCAAGTCTTGCCTCAAGCACAAGCCCGTCCTCAAGTTCAAGCTCAACTTTGCCATCACGTGAAATGTTTTTTATACGGGAATGAAACTTTTTTCCCTTTTTAAACCTGTCTTTCTCCTTGTCCGGATTTATAGCACCTACATAATTTAGTCTGTTAACCTCATTAATATCCATCTTCTCACTCTCCTAAGATTCCTTTAATAAAGCTCATTCTATGTATAGGACACGGTCCATACTTTTTTAACGCCTCTATATGCTCTCCTGTACCATATCCTTTATTTCTACTAAAACCATATTCCGGATATATTTCGTCATACGCAACCATAAATCTGTCCCTTGTAACCTTTGCAACTATCGAAGCTGCAGCAATTGATATGCTAAAAGCATCTCCCTTTATAAGTGATGTATACGGAATATCAACACCCAAATCAACAGCATCAATAAGTAAATGTTCCGGCGTAACTTTTAAATTAGAAACCGACTCTTTCATAGCTTCCTTAGTAGCATTTAAAATATTTATGCGGTCAATAACTTTCTCATTTGCCATCCCTATTCCATATGATACGCAATTGTTTATGATAATATCAAAAAGTATTTCTCTATTTTTTTCTGAAACCTTTTTTGAGTCATTAACACCTTCAATTAACACATCCGGCTTTAAAACCATTGCACAGGTAACTACAGGTCCTGCAAGCGGTCCTCTTCCCACTTCGTCGATACCGGCAATATATTTAATTCCTTTCTCATATAAAGTTCTCTCAAAACGTTGCATATTTAAAAGTCTTTCTTTTTCACTTTCTATTTTTTTAATGCGTGCCTCTGTTTTTTTCTTTTCTGTCATTTCAATAAAAATCATTGTTATCTGCCTTTCTACACAAAAGTTAAGGGCGTTCCAAAGAAATATTTCCTATTGTTGCTTTTCTAAACTCATCAATAATTATATTTGAAACTTTAGTATAGTCTATTTCGCCGCCTAAGACCTTGCAACCCCGCTTGTTCCCTATCGCTTCTAGGATCTCTAAAGCTGTTTTATCAGAAATATCTTCTAATTTGTATCTTTCACAAAGTTCTTTTTTATAATCGTTTCTAAGTTTTCCAATAAGTTTTAATGCTAATTCCTCATTGTCCAAAATCTCATATCTTATAGCACCTGTAAACGCTAAATTAAAACCTATTTCTTCATTTTCAAACTTGGGCCATAATATTCCGGGAGTATCCATAAGTTCAACCCCTGAATCCGTTCTAATCCATTGCTTTGTTCTAGTAACGCCAGGTTTATTTCCGACAATAGTCGCCTTTCTTTTGGCAACATTATTTATAAACGACGACTTCCCTGCATTAGGTATCCCAATAACCGCAACCTTTACACTTCTTCCAATTCTACCTCGTTCACTGCTCCTATCAAGTTTCTCCTGAACCAATTTGGCAGTTTCAGTTAGTAGTTCCTTCACACCTACTCCCGAAATAGAATTTATAAGTACTGCAGGTATATTTCGCTCTTTATAGAAGTCTACCCACATCTTATTAACTTTAGGATCTGCCAAATCAAACTTATTAAGACCTATAACTCGCGGTTTTGTACTTATAAGGTCGTCAAAATCGGGATTTCGGCTGCTTCTAGGTATCCTAGCGTCAACAATTTCAATAACTGCATCAACAAGTTTAAGATTCTCCCTTATTTCTTTCTTTGCTCTTACCATGTGACCCGGGAACCAGTTGATACTCGTAGATGGTAAACTTTTTGTATTTTCATCCATTTTTTTGTT
>CAZXFU010000057.1:0-7955 GCA_964640345.1 uncultured Eubacteriales bacterium | reverse complement strand
AGCAACTGACTTGTAATCAGTAGGTCGTGGGTTCGAATCCAATCAGTGGCTCCAATAAAAAGGCTTCCGAGTTTCTTGGAAGCTTTTTTAGTATTTAAGAAATCAGTAGGTCATTAAAAATGGTTGGGGGGAAAATATGGAAATAGAAGTTTTGGTTGAGGTATGCAGGGAAAATGTAGAACTGCCACAGTATGCAAATATTGGGGATGCCGGAATGGACATAAGGGCGGCTGAAGATATAAAAATATTGCCTGGCGAAACAGTAGTAGTTATGACAGGAATAAAAGTTGCCATTCCTAATGGATATGAAATACAAGTAAGACCTAGGAGCGGACTATCTTTAAATACTCCTTTAAGAATTGTAAATACACCGGGAACAATAGACGCAGGATATAGAGATGAAATAGGAATAATAGTACATAATTCTTCAAATAGCGGTAATTGTGAATGTTCTATATCGGATAAAGACAATAAACAGGGTATTTATTGCATAAAAAAAGGAGAGCGAATTGCACAAATTGTTTTAAATGAAGTCCCGATTATTAAATGGAAGAAAGTTGACAGTGTGGCTACTGAAGGAATTGATCGCTGTGGTGGTTTTGGCAGTAGCGGAACAAAATAGAGATTTCAAAAAACTCTCTCAAATAGCTTATATATTTAACGCTAGCTGAGAGAGTTTTTTGCAAGCTCATCATTAGTTTATTTTAAGTAAATATTTTATTTTTATTTTAATCTCATCAAATTCTTTTTTTGCATTAATTATCTCTTTTATATACTGAGCCTTTAATTCTTCTTCATTGTTGTCTTCCATCTCTATCCCTTCTTTTTTCTGGTGCTTTATTTTTTGCATGTGCTCGAGCTACTTCTAAAAGATCTTTTGCTTTACCTAATTGGTTGTCCATTGTGTTCTTAAAAGAAGAAACTTCGCCTAAAGACATTTCTTGTAATTTGTCATTTAAATTTATTTCATCTAATTTAATTAACTCTTCATTTTCACGCTCTCGGTTTAGTACTTTTCTACTTTCATCAAAAATAGTTGCATTTGGAAAAAGATCCATGAGTAATGAAACATTAGCATTCATTTCTAAATTCTTACTGTTTATACATATTCCATTTATTAGTTGAGGTGGGATTCCACCCGGGATAGCCATCCAGTATATCGACTCGCTATTAGGGGAATCATGCATTGTCTTACCGCACACAGATAAAGGAGATATGAGTGTTTCAAACAATTCAATTATGTCTTTGGAATATATTTCGGATATTTTTTCAGGTGTAGTTTTCTTTAGATGTGCATATTCAAAGAAATCCATTGACATTAAATCCTTCATTACAGGGTTTTCGCCATCAAAATAAAGTACACAATCTGCGAAAGTTCCACGAGAAAGCCCCATTTTTTCATTATGACTTTTTTGAAAGTAATCTTCTGTGGTGCCAGGATCATTAGTGGTATTTAAAAAAGAGCAAAAACATCCCTCGCATTCGGATTCTAACTCTCCAAACCATTCACTGGCTAATATCCCGCCAGCAGAAATATTTCTTAGAACATCAATTTTTTGAACTGCCCTATGGAATGGAACTCCGGGTTTTATAATTACTTTTCCCTCTTCATCGTATTCCATAGGCTTTACAGAATTATCCCGTTCTAAAGTACTATATAAGTCCTGATATTTTTGCTGAAGCTTAACTAAAGCATCCTTTTCTTTATTGCCGACTTCAATTTCATATTTTGCAAAATCAAAGTCTGAGAGTAAATTAAAACTAGCTTCTTCAACATTGCCTAAATTTCTGCCTTGCAATGTAATATTATTTAATTTTTGCCTTAATTCATCAAAATTCATCTCCATACCCCCCGTTATAATGAAAAAATATAAAAATCCTTATATTGCCTAATTTTACGTCCTCTTTATGATGCTTCTTGCAACATGTATTCCGGTTGCGGCAGCCTGTGCAAGACCTCTTGTTACGCCGGCACCGTCTCCTATTGCAAACATATTTTTATATATCGTTTCTAGTTCGCTTGTGAGTTCCGGTTTTGCACTATAAAATTTTACTTCAACACCATAAAGCAATGTGTCATGATTTGCTGTGCCAGGAGCAAGTTTATCTAATGTGTAAATCATTTCGATTATATCATCTAGTTGACGTTTTGGTATAACTAAGCTTAGATCGCCCGGTGTTGCATTTAATGTAGGCGTTACAAAGCTTTGACCTAAACGATGATCATTCGTTCTGTTCCCTTTTATTAAATCGCCAAATCTTTGAACGAGGATTCCGCCACCGAGTAAATTGGATAGAGAGGCAATGCGTTTTCCGTATTGATATGGGTCGTTAAACGGCTTTGTAAATCTGTTACTTACAAGAAGTGCAAAGTTTGTGTTTTCACTTCTTAATTTAGGATCAGAATAGCTGTGACCGTTAACTGTCATGAGTCCGTCTACATTTTCTGTAACTACATGACCGTAAGGGTTCATGCAGAAAGTACGTATTCTGTCCCCATGACATTTTGTTCTGTATACTAATTTTGACTCATAAACAGCATCTGTTATATGTTCAAATACTCTTGCAGGGATTTCTACTCTTACGCCTATGTCTACCTGATTATTTAATAGAGGAATATCAAGTCCCTTGCATTGGTCAGAAAACCATTCTGCTCCTGCTCTTCCGGGTGCAACAATTAAATATTTGCAGTTTATTTGAGAATTTTCGGGAAGTTCTAAGTTGTATGTACCGTCCTTCTGTGGCAATATCTTCTTTACTTGACAATCCGATTCTATTTGTACTTTATTTTCTAAGTAATCATACATTTTCTTTAGTATTTGTAAATTATTTTCTGTCCCAAGGTGCTTTACCTTAGCGTGTAATAAATGCAAATCATGTTCTAAGGCAAGCTTTTCTATCTTTTTTGCTTCCGGAGTCTGTGTGGAAAATGTTTCTTTTGTTGCTCCGAATTTTACATTCACATCATCAACATAATTTATTAAATCCATTACGTCCTTATCAGGAATGTATTCATTGAACCAGCCGCCAAATGCAGTTGTAAAATTATATTTTCCGTCCGAAAAGTTTCCGGCACCGCCAAATCCTTTCATTATGCTACATGCCGGACAGTTAATACATTCAGGCACTTTTCCTTCTATTATAGGGCAAGATCTTTTATAAATGCTTTTTCCTTGTTCCAGCAAGGCTATGCTTAAATCTGATTTTTCAGATAATTCATACGCCGCCATTATTCCGGAAATACCTGCACCAATTATAGCAACATCAAAATGTTTCGTCATTAAAAACACTCCTTTAAAAATAATTGTTCGTAACCAATACATGCGAAAAACAAGTCTTAATATATTGGTTCTTATGTAATAGGAAATTCCTCTTTTATATTATTTACAATTAATTCTATATGCTAGTTAATAAAAAGTCAAATTTTTAAATAAAATTTTGATTAATGGACACGTTTCGACAGAATATTTCAAAGCAAAGTTGTAATATTTGAGTGGGAGGGATTTTTTTGGAAAAGGAATTTGTTTTTCCGCTAAATTATAAAGAAAAGGAAAAGTTTCTTGGCATCATAGAGTATAGAGTCTTGGCGGTTTTGATTGCTTTTGGCGTTGGTGTTTTTTTCTTATTGAAAAATATAAATATCGAGCTGGTTTTAAAAGTAATTTTGTTCATTACTGTTATGGTATTTTTTTCGATTTTAATTTTAATTGGAATAAATGGTGAGAATATGCTGGATTTTTTGTGGTTTGTATTTAAATTTGTTGTGCGTGACAAAGTATATGTATATAGAAAAACGGAAGAAAAGGAGAAAGAGAAGAAATGTATAGGTCTATTAAAACGTGGTTCCCTATAAAGGGAATTGAAAGAGGCATTATTGAGCTAAAAAACGGTAATTTTTGTAAAGTGCTTGAAATTAGCCCAATTAATTTCGCATTAAAGACGCAAATCGAACAAGAAAACATATTATACCAATACAAAAAATTATTTAGTGTTTGTAATTTTGATATCCAAATTCTAGTTCAAAGCAGAAAGGGAAATTTAGAAAAACATATAGTAAAAATAGAAAAAAATATTGAATGTGAAAAAGACGATGAAGTGAAGGGGATTATGAGGGAATATGTGAAAATGATAGAAGAAGAGTCGTTAAAAGTTGCCGTTTCAAAGAAGTTTTACATCATTTTTTTGGCAGATAAAGTTTTAAACGAAAAAGTTACGAAAGATAGAGCAATAAAGGATTTAACTGAGAAAACTATTAAAATAAAAGAGGTTTTGAATAAATGTGGAAATGATGTAAGAGATTTTGACAAAGAAAATGACGAACTTATTAATATAATTTATTCTTATTTGAATCCTATTACATCCGTTACACAGAAATTAAAGGGGGTAAAATATGAACATAAAAGTATTTGATAAGAGCTTTGAAATCGGCAAAAATGATTTAAGAGACTGCATTTTACCGGATGTGCTTGATTTCTCCAATCCATCTTATTTGCTTATGGATAATATGTATTATTCTGGGATTATTGTTACTAATTATGCTGCAAAGCAAAATATTGGGTGGATTTTACCGTTGTTTAATGTCGATTTTGACGTAAATGTAAGCATGTTTTATGAAAAACTTAATTCGACAAAAGTTATAAGAGAACTTACGTATTATATAGGCGATATAGGTGGGGCTATAAAGACGGTTAGCGGTAATCAGCAAAATATAGATGTTATTAAAAAATCATATGAAGATGCAAAATATATAAGACATCAAATGCAGATTGAAAAAGAAGGACTTTATAATTTGTGCATTTATTTATGGGTTTTTGCAAGTAATTTGGAGGAGCTTAAGTTTAATCTTTCAAAACTTGAAGGAATATGTTATTCTATTGGGCTTACAACGAGAAAGGCTTTATTTAGGCAAGAACAGATTTTTAAAGCAATGTTACCGATTTGCGATAATTCAAAAGATTTAAGGGAGAGTTCGGCAAGAAATGTTTTGACAGAGGGATTAATTAGTACATATCCATTTGTTTCTTCTGAAATGTATGATATTGACGGAATACTTATTGGCGAGAATGTTCAAAATGGCTCATTGATTGTTATAGATCGGTTTGATAGTAAAAAATATAAGAATCCGAATATGTGTGTACTTGGAACAAGCGGTGCCGGTAAGTCTTTTTTTGTTAAACTTATGCTCCTTAGAAATAGATATTTAGGAATTAGCCAATTTGTTATAGATCCGGACGGGGAATATTGCAAAGTGTGCAATAAGTTAAAGGGAATATATATAAAACTTGGCAATAATAACGAAAATTACATAAATATTATGGAAATACGTGAAAATGCTTTTTCGGATGATGAGGAGGTTAAGGGATATTTATTAGATAAGATCGTAAAACTAAAACCCTTTTTCGCCTTGATTTTTAAGAATATGTTATACGAAGAAAGTATTCTTTTAGAAGAAAAGATAGTAGAATGTTATTTAAAGAAGGGAATTACATTTAATGATGATTCATTATATAAAGAGAATGATGATAAACTTAGAGTTAAAAGAGTTTTTAAATCACATGATGAAATGCCGATTTTAGAGGATTTATATAAATGTTTGATTGAAGATGAAAGGGCCAAAAAACTTGCAATTCAGTTAATGCCGTATATCTCCGGAAGTATGTCTTTTTTTAATCATTATACTAACGTTGATTTAGATAATAAACTGATAGTTGCGGATATTAGTAAACTTGAAAAAGATGCTTTAGTTATAAGTATGTATTTAATTATAGAAATGTTTTGGGACAGGATAAAGCAAAACAGAGGGGAGAAGAAAATAATATACATTGACGAGGCTTGGCGGCTTATAGGAAATTCCGGAAATTTTGAAACGGCTGAATTTGTTTATAAGATGTTCAAATCCATAAGAAAATTTGGAGGAGCTGCAACATTAATAACCCAAGATGTATCTGATTTTTTTTCTCTTGATTCGGGAAAATACGGAAAGGCAATTATTAATAACTCTTCATTAAAATTTATATTGCAACTTGAAGAGGAAGATATAAATATTTTAAAAGATGTGATTTCAGTTTCAGACGAGGAAGTTTTTAAAATAAAAAATTTTGACAGAGGTTACGGTTTACTTCTTTCAAATAAGAATAGGGTTATTGCAAAAATAGTTTCAAACAAGTCGGAGTATAATTTAATAACTACTGACAGAAAGGATTTTGAGACGGAAGAATAAAAGTTGTGAAGAGATGGAGAAATAAGCCTCGCTGATAAAATTTTAATTTTTTTAAATTTTTTTTTAAAAAGTGTTAAGAAAAAAAATTTAAATACGATAATGCTTTTGTAAAGGATTTTAGGGTGTCATAAATATGGATGTTTAAAAAATGGATGACTCAAGGAAGAAAAGACGGTAAAAATTAAGGAGGAATTAATCATGAGGATTAATCACAACATTACGGCAATTAATGCCCACAGACAGTTAACAGCAAATGAAGGTACAACATCAAAATCGTTGCAAAAATTATCTTCTGGTCTTAGAATTAACTCAGCCGGAGATGACGCAGCAGGACTGGCAATCAGTGAAAAAATGAGAACACAGATAAGAGGTCTTGCAAAAGCACAGTTAAATGCACAGGACAGTATCTCTATGATACAAACTGCAGAAGGATCTTTACAAGAAGTAAGTAATATCTTACAAAGAATGAGAGAACTTTCTGTTCAATCGATGAACGGTATACTTTCAGATGTTGAAAAAGATGCATTGGCTGCTGAAATGACCCAATTAAGACAAGAAGTCGACAGAATTGCGGAAACAAGTAAATTTAATAATACATACCTGTTAAAAGGAACGCTTGGAATGAGCATTAATCAGACTGAAACACAGAATCTTTATAAAGCAAGCGATAGTACTTCTTTTATGACAGGAATAAATAGTGTTGATATAGCTGCTGCAGAGCAGAATACGTTTTATACAATAAGCTCTGAAATAGCACAAGATGCTGACGGTAATGACTACGTTAAATTGAATGTAGAATATACGATATATAAGAGAGACGATAAAGGTAATATATTAGAAGAAGGAGTGACACATAGTGCCACAGGAAAGATTGATTATTCAAGAGTAAGTGCAGGAAATACGTTTAGTGGTGTAATTTTATTCTCAGATGCAAATGATACAAATGCCGGTATTAAGTTGAATGTATCTTACTTAAATTTGGAATCGCTTGACGGGGTTGTAATTAAGACTTCAGAAGGTGGTTCTACAAAGCTTCATATCGGTGCAAACTCGGAGGATGCTCCGCTTCATATTGAAATGCCGGATTTAAGAGCGGAAGCTATGGGAATTGATAAATTACAGATAGATTCAACGGCACATGCACAAGAGACTCTTGAAAAAATTGATGCTGCCATTACAAAGTTAAACTCTGTAAGGGGCGATTTGGGTGCTTATCAAAACAGACTTGAATATACATTAAACAGTTTGGCTGCTTCTGAAGAAAACTTGACGGCAGCTGAATCGAGAATCAGAGATGTTGATATGGCTAAAGAAATGGTTAATTACACTCAAGCTAATATCATTTCGCAAGCTGCTACAGCAATGCTTTCACAGGCAAATCAGCAATCTCAAAATGTTTTATCATTATTACAAGGATTATAATTTCAAAAAAGTGCATAAAAAACGGAGACTTTTTCATCAGCCTTCGTTTTTTTTATGCTTTTTTTATTTTTTAGGAAAGTTCGAGCTATGTATTTAAATTTTAACTTAATGTAAAATCAGATTAATTAAAATTTAGCTGATGAAATCAGCGTTAAAAATTTTAATTAGTAGCTCGAACGACCGACAGAAAACAAAAAAGAATACATTAATATTTTGTCGCGAAGCGACATAGAGTGGGCGAAGTCCACCTTTTTTATTTAATAGGAAATTCCTCTAAAAAAGCGAGTGAAACGAGCAATAAAAGGGAATTTCT
>CAZXFU010000056.1:0-8029 GCA_964640345.1 uncultured Eubacteriales bacterium | reverse complement strand
TTTTTGGTGGTAAGAAATATTAGACGGAAATTTGGAGAAAAATGCAAACAACCCTTGATTTTTACAGAGTCTTGTGGTATATTATCTTAGTAAAAAAATTCACACATATCTGTAACTCGCTAGTGGTGCCGATTTTTCGGTTAGCAATGGATATGGAGGCGAAAAACCAAAAGGAGGAAAAAATAATGTCAGTTATTGCAATGAAGGCTTTACTTGAGGCCGGTGTACATTTTGGTCACCAAACAAGAAGATGGAATCCTAAAATGGCTGAATATATTTTCACAGCTAGAAACGGAATCTATATTATCGATTTACAAAAAACTTCTAAGAAGGTTGATGAAGCTTATGATTTCATTAAATCTATCGCAGAAGAAGGGAAGTCTATTTTGTTCGTAGGAACAAAGAAACAAGCTCAAGATGCTATCCGTGAGGAAGCTGAAAGATGCGGAATGTACTATGTTAACCAAAGATGGTTAGGTGGTATGCTTACTAACTTCAAAACTATTAAGAAGAGAATTGAACGTTTAAATGAGCTTGAAAAAATGTCTGAAGACGGAACATTTGATGTTCTTCCGAAGAAAGAAGTTATAAAGTTAAAAGGTGAAATGGAAAAATTAGAAAAGAATTTAGGTGGTATTAAGGATATGAAAAAGCTTCCTGGTGCTTTATTTATCGTTGATCCTAAGAAAGAACATATTGCAGTTTTAGAAGCAAGAAAGTTAAATATCCCTATTGTTGGTATTGTTGATACAAACTGTGATCCTGATGATACAGATTATGTTATCCCTGCTAATGATGATGCAATTCGTGCTGTAAAACTTATTGCCGGTGCTATGGCTGATGGTATTATCGAAGTTAACCAAGGCGAAATGGGAGAAGCTGCTGCAGAAACAGCTACAGAGGAAGCAACACAAGAATAATCTTGAGAATTTAAGGGGTAGCCATGAATAATATTTTCAAGGTTTATCCCTTTTTTAGTTCAAAAAATAATTAAGGAGGATATATTATTATGATTACTGCTGCAATGGTAAAAGAATTGAGAGAAATAACAAGTGCAGGCATGTTAGATTGCCAAAAAGCTTTAAAAGCTACCGATGGAGACATGGACAAGGCTATTGAATTTTTAAGAGAAAAAGGTCTTGCAACTGCTGCTAAAAAAGCGGGAAGAATTGCTGCTGAAGGTATTGTAAAGGCTTATCTTACAGATGATAAGAAAATTGGTGTATTACTTGAAGTAAATTCAGAGACGGACTTCGTTGCTAAAAATGAAGAATTCCAAAACTTTGTTTCTGATGTTGCTAAGGTTATTGCTGAAAAGAACCCTGCTGATGTTGAAGCATTAAAAGAACTTGATTTAAACGGTGAAACAGTTGGTGCCAGACTTACAGCTTTAATTGCTAAAATTGGCGAAAATATGAATATAAGACGTTTCCAAAGAATTGAAGGAAATGTTTGTTCATACACACATGCCGGTGGAAGAATAGGCGTTTTAGTTGAAGCTGAAAAACCATTAGACAGCGAAGAAGCTTATGAAGCTGCTAGAGATGTAGCTATGCAAATTGCTGCTATCAATCCTTTATATTTAACAAAAGAAGTTGTTCCTGCAGCTGATGTTGAACATGAAAAAACAATTATTGTTGCTCAAATAAAAGAAGATCCTAAGAATGCTAATAAACCTGATAATATTATTGAAAAAATGGTTGCGGGTAAGATTAACAAATTCTATGAAACAAATTGCTTACTTCAACAGGAATTTGTTAAAGACAGCGACCAAAAGGTTCAAGCTTACCTTACTTCAAAGGGTGTAAATTTAATCGGATTTGTAAGATTTGAAAAAGGCGAAGGGCTTCAAAAGAAAGAGGAAAACTTTGCTGAAGAAGTTATGAAACAAATTAAGTAAAAAACGAACTCGTAAGAAGGTCTTTTAAAGGTCATCTTACGGGTTATTTTTTTGAAAAAATTATCTTTAAAACAATTCATATTAGTGATATAATATAGTGAAAATTTTATTCACAGTATCTTCATGTGATTAGATGAGGAGGAAGTATTAATGAGTAGCATTACTGACATCAATGCAATTGTCAAGCTGGTTAATTCGGACGGTTCGGTTAGCTATATGCCTAAGGCTGTATCTAAGAGCATCATTTGGCAAAACAACGACAAAAGTGCCTGTATTGTCAAATTCGATGAAGAAAAATATAGGCTTCTTGATGCAGTTAATGGAAAATGGTTGTTTGACGGAGTATTTAATAAGATAATCTTTTCCAATTGTGAATGGTGCTTTGCTGTTGCCAGGACTGAAGAAGGAAGTGTATTTCTCGACAAAGATATGAAGATAATTGAGTGCGTTTACGACGATATTCGTAAAGAGAAAAATGGATTTGTCGTTGTAAAAGATAACAGATATTCTGTTATCTCATTTAATTCCGGCGAGCAAAGTAAGTGGTACGACTTTATTGGAAAGTTTGTCCTAGATGGTGGCAATAAAGCTTTTATGATGAAAAACTATTTGTGGGGAGTTATAGACTCTAGCGGAGAAGTCCTTTATGATTGTATGTTTGAAGGCGGAAAGAAGCTAACACCTTGGATGGGGTTTGCCATAAAAAAGGAGGATAGCTGGGCAGTTTTCAGCTACGAGTGTAAATGGGTTACTGATTTTTCATATTCTGATATTGAGTATGATATTGCAACTGATACTGTTCTTTTGTCTAAAATTGATATGTGTGAGCTTGTTTTTAGGAACTTTACCACAATAAAAGCTCCTTATAAACAGATGTGCATATGTTCAAATAGTTTCATTAGGACAGAGGATAAAAACGGAAAGATTGGAATTTTGGATTTGAACGGCAACTGTGTTATGGAGCCACAGTTTGATAGCTTGGAATATGATAGTTACCGGAAAATTGCACTTGTTGAAAAGGATGGAATGTTTGGCATTGTGAATATTAACGGTAGCTGGTTGTTTAAACCACAATTTAAAAAGATTTCGGATTTTGGTTCATCACGTATTTTGATGTTTGAAAATACGCTAGGAAAGCTTGGGTTTATCGGGGTTGATGGTACTTTCCTTACTGATGAAACATTTGATGAAGCAACTCCTTTTAACAATTTACAGTATGCCTGCGTTGGAAGGAGAAAAAAATGTGGTGTTTTCAGGAAAAAGAGAATGCTTTATGCCTACCTTTCTCAGTCAGGGCGTTTGGCAACTGATTTCTGTTTCTTGTTGCCGGAAGCGTATTGTGACGAGCTTTCTAAGAACTATAATCTTAAGAAGGAAGAATGCTACATAAAGGATTATATAAAAGAATAGTAGACGGTATAAAACATCTTGAAAAATAAAATGTATAATGATACAATGTTGGAGAGTAGTAATACTCTCCAATTTTGTTTAAACTTAAGGAGGATTTTTTATGGACTTTCCAATTAATGAAAAAATGAAGAAAACTATCGATGCCTTGCAAGAAAATCTCGGTACAATTCGTGCAGGTCGTGCTAATCCGGCAATACTTAATAAAATTAATGTGGAATATTATGGAACAGCTACTCCACTTACTCAGGTTGCATCTGTTTCCGTTCCTGAAGCTCGTATGATAGTTATTCAGCCGTGGGATGCTAATATTTTGAAAGAGATTGAAAAAGAGATTTCTAAATCTGATATCGGGATTACACCGAATAATGACGGAAAAGTTATTCGTCTTACTTTCCCTGAGCTTACGGAAGAGAGAAGAAAAGAGATTGTTAAGACTGTTAAAAAAATGGGAGAAGAGAGCAAAGTTGTAATTCGTAATATTCGTCGTGATGCTATCGATTTTGCTAAGAACTTAAAGAAGAATAATGAGATTTCAGAGGATGAATTAAAGGGTGAAGAAGAAAACGTTCAAAAAATTACAGATAAATTTGTTGAAGAAATAGATAAAATAATTTGTTCAAAAGAAAAAGAAGTAATGCAAGTATAAGGAGATTTTTATGGATATAAAAGGACTTAGGCATATTGCAATTATAATGGATGGAAATAGGAGATGGGCCAGAAAACGTGGTTTACCTATTATAGCAGGACACAGAGCCGGTGCAGATACTCTCAAAAAACTTATAGAGGATTGCATTGAACTTAAATTAGAATGTCTTACGGTTTATGCTTTTTCTACAGAGAACTGGAATAGATCTGTTGAAGAAGTTAATGATTTAATGAATCTTTTGCGTGAATATCTTGTAAAACTTGAAGATGACAACAAAGACAGAAATGTAAAAATTAGAATAATTGGCGATGTAAACAGATTGGATGAAGACTTAAGGAATAAAATAATTAAGCTTCAAAATAAAACTGCCAATAACACCGGTATGGTGTTAAATGTTGCACTAAACTACGGTGGAAGAAATGAGATTATTCATGCGATAAAGTCATTATCTAAAGAAGAACTTGAAAATCTTGACATGGAAAAGTTAAATGAAAAAATGTATACGTATCCTTGCCCTGATCCGGATTTGATAATAAGAACAGCTGGAGAGAAAAGATTAAGCAACTTTTTACTTTGGCAGGCAGCATATTCTGAATTTTGGTATACCGATACTTTGTGGCCGGATTTTTCTAAAGAGTATTTAGAAATGGCTATTTCGGATTATTTAAAGCGGGATAGAAAGTTTGGCGGGAAATAAAAGCTGTTACTTTTTTAGAAATTTTCTAGTACATAAATTAAGAGGGTGAAGAGGTATGTTTAAACGGATAGTTTCTGGAACTGTTATTGGTGCTGTAATTATTGTTACTGTGCTATTTCTTCCTAAATTTGTTTGTAATGTTTTAGCGACATTTTTGGCTTTGGGCGGCGTTTATGAATTTATAAAGGCTATGGAAAAGGGTGGATTTAAACCTATTAAAACTATTCCTTTTTTAACATGTTTAGGGCTTTTATTTGTCAACTCGAATAGTTCTATTTTAGTTTATAAATTTTCATTTTCCATTTTTTCATTTTTGATTTTGGGAATATTGATATATGGCTTGTTTTCAACAAAGAGGACTTTGGTTGATGTGTCGCTTAGTATATTCTCAATTTTGTATATTCCTTTTTTATTGAGTTTTACACTTTCAACTTTCTATGTTGAAGCTATAGGTACGTATTTGATTTGGTTTGCTTTGTTTGGAGCTTGTTTATCAGACGCATTTGCGTATTTTGTTGGGGTAAAATTAGGAAAACATAAGTTGTGCCCTACTATTAGCCCTAAAAAAACAATAGAAGGTGCAGTGGGAGCGATTGTAGGAACAGCACTTGTGTTTTTGTTGTATGCGTTTATACTGAATAAATATTATACTTTTGACATACAATATTGGCAAATACTTCTATTTGGAATAGTCTCATCTATCTTCGCTCAAATAGGCGATTTGGTGGCTTCTTCAATAAAAAGATTTGTTGGCGAGAAGGATTTTGGAAGTTGTATACCTGGACATGGTGGTATATTAGACAGGATAGATAGCATACTGTTTGTAGCACCTGTTATATATTATGGGGTGTTAATGTTTGAAAGTTTAGTTACTTTAAAATAAGGAGATAAGTAAATATGGGTGTTTTATCAGTCGTATGGACGATTATTAAGTTTATAGTTTTAATATCATTTTTAGTTGTAATACATGAAGGTGGTCATTTTCTTACAGCTAAAGCTTTTGGAATGAAAGTTAATGAATTTGCGGTCGGATTTGGCCCTAAGATTTTCGGTAAGCAAAGAGGCGAAACGCTTTATTCACTAAGATGTATTCCTCTTGGCGGGTATTGTGCATTAGAAGGAGAAGATGACGAATCAGACGATCCACGAGCATTTGGAAATAAGTCTGTCTGGGCAAGGTTTTGGGTTGTTATAATGGGTGCAACTGTTAATATCGTTTTTGCTCTTGTTGTTTTTTTCATCATGTTTATGTCTCTTGGGAAATATCAAAGCACTGTTGTGGAATCTTTTACACCAGATTCAGCGGGCGAAATGGCAGGAATTCAGGTTGGCGATGAAATTTACAAAATTAATGGCAAGAGAATGAGAACAATTTCTGCTATTACTGAATTTTTGCGCACCAATAAAGAAAACGAAATTTATGTTACTGTAAAAAGGAATAATGCAAAGCTTGATTTTATTTTTACGCCGAATGTTGTTGAAACAGGATATGTTGGGTTAGAGTTTAAAGATGATTCAACTGAGATTGCTGCTGTTTCTGTTGACAGTCCTGCTGAAAATGCAGAAATAAAAGAAAAAGATAAAATTGTAAGGCTAAACGGAAAAGATATAGAATCTGCTACAGAATTTTCTTCTATAGTTTCAAAAAGTGCAAATGTACCAATTACAGTAGAGTTCTTACGTGACGGAGTAGAGAATACCGTTACAATAACGCCGATTTGCCCTGACATATTAAAAACATACGAAATTGGATTTTATGGAAGCGTTGCAAGTGATATTCCTGGTTTAATCAGCAAATCTTTTTGGCAGTCCTTGGATCAAATGACGAGTATGTTGCATCAGGTTGCAGAGATATTTACAGGCAAAGTAAATCTTAAATACTTAAGTGGACCGGTTGGCATTGCTAAAGTCGTTGGGCAGGCGGATACAGGGTATAGTTTCTTATATCTACTAGTGTTTATAAGTTTGAATTTGGGCATAGTTAATTTATTGCCAATTCCACCACTTGACGGTGGG
Source organism: uncultured Eubacteriales bacterium (assembly GCA_964640345.1). Classification (GTDB taxonomy): domain Bacteria; phylum Bacillota; class Clostridia; order TANB77; family RGIG9151; genus RGIG9151. The sequence continues at coordinate 1,360 of CAZXFU010000056.1, read as the reverse complement.
AAATTAGTTTTTATAATTGTTGAGGGAATTATTAGGAAAAAACCAAATCCAAAGATTGAGATGTACTTGCAGTTAGTTGGTATGGGCTTATTAGTAGCATTAATGGTATTTGCAACTTTTAATGATATTACAAGAAAAATGTCAATTTTTTAGGAAACATTAGAAAGATTGTTATGGCAAATGTTGTGGTAGCAGCGAGTGGATAGACGCCAATTTCAAATACATTATACGATTTTGAAAGAAATTTAGAGGCTTATGGTATAGAACAAATTATGAGTTATCTAGGTAGAAATACTAAAGAAAAGAGAGGTAGAGATAATGAGAGAAGTTGAGTATGGCGAGGCCGCAGTTGAAGTCTTAGATATATTAAATTACACTAGTCAAGAAGATGTAAGAAAAATACCACAGAGTTTTATAAAATTCCTAACAGAAATTGCAAATAAAAATTACAAAGTAAACTTTAATCATAATGACCCAATTAGTGGACTTAATTTAAGAAAACAAACTAGAGAGCTTTTAGGATTTATTTACATTACTTGGTGGTGTAATGAAAAAGATAAAAGTAAATTAAAAAATATTCGTCATACGTATAATTTAAATGTAGAGGAAACAAAAGAAATTGAAAATTATAATATAAATGATATGTTCAAAGATAAGAAAGAAGAGAAGGCAAACAAAATAGTTCAAAATGAAAGTACTATCGCTATGGAAACGAGTATGGTTGAATATAAAGAAAAAAGTATATTAAAAAAGTTTATAGGTAAAATATTAAGTTTTTTCGGAATAAAAAAGGAAAGGAGTTAAAAGTAAAATGATTAATAAAGAGTTAATAGAGTTGCAAAAAGGAAATATAGCAACTTGTGCTGTAATTTTAAATGAGGACTGCAAAGAACTAGATTCTAAAATGACTATAAATGCCGATTCTAATGATAATGAGTTGCTTACAGTTTTTAAAGATATAGCTCATAAAGAAGATTTGAATTATTTTATTATAACTGACATTGATAAATTAGATAAGAATTTGCAAAATAATTACTATCAAATTGTTAAAGATAGAGAATTTTATGGACATAAATTACCAAAAGATATGGTTATAGTTTTAACTGTTAAAGATAGAGAAGGATTAAAAAATATATCACAAGAGCTTTATCATTTTTGTATAGTCGCATTTTAATTTACAGATATTGTTATAAGGAGATAGTATATGAGTGATTTTACTTTTTTAACCGAAGAACAATGCAGTGGGAACGATAAATTAGATATATTAGAAAAAAGAGGGATAAAAGCAGCTATGACAGATTTTTCTGTAGAGTGTGTGAAAAAATTTCTGTAAATAAAATCTTCTATGATAATGAATGAG
>CAZXFU010000055.1:0-8093 GCA_964640345.1 uncultured Eubacteriales bacterium | reverse complement strand
TAAAACCGCCATTTCTTCTCTTGATAAAGCTGAATTTATTTTATTGGAATCAAGTAAGTTATCCAAATCGCTTGTTTTAAGTACGCCTACTCCAAGTAAATATGCAACATCTTTTTTGTATTGAGTTGAATATTTAGACAAGGTAGAAGAATAGGTCTCCAAATATTTTTCTGCTTCAGTTTGATATTTATTAAGACCAGCAATTCTTGAAAGTAAAATTAAACTTTCAATCTTAGAAATTTCTTTTGAAGGTCTGAATGTTCCGTCAGTATAACCTGATATAATTCCTTCATTTACCATTTCTTCAACAACACCTTTTGCCCAGTGACCATCAGGTAAGTCACTAAACGCCGCGAATGATGTTGTGGTCATTATCACAACAACCATAAGAATTAAAAAAAACTTTTTCATAAGTATCCTCCTCGATAAAAGGTTTATTTTATGTTGATTAAAATGCCCTTTTCCCTTGAAACAAAGCCATTTTTTCAACAATGACATTATACAATAAATTATTGAAAAAGGCTAGCTTTTTATATTTTTTTTTGAAAATATATTAAGTCTTTGAAAAAAATGACGATATGTTGGGTAGAAGATAACAAAAGACAACTGGAGGTTAAGAATATGAAGAACAAGGGAAATGTATTTATAAATGCAGAGGATTTATATCAAGGGAAAACAGCTAAGATCGTTTATAATGGTTCACTCGCTAAATCTTCCAACACAGACGTATATCTCCATTTAGGATTTGGAATGATGTGGGAAAATTTAACTGAGATTAAAATGACAAAGACTAATGAAGGATTTGTAGCAGAAGTGCCTCTTGCGAAAGCTGAATCTATAAATTTCTGTTTTAGAGATGTTAATAATAATTGGGATAACAACGGTTGCAAAAATTATTCTTATGCAGTTTCTAAACCAAAAATGATAAAGGCAACAGCAGATACAACTTTGTCTTCTACATTAACGAATAAAATTGGTGCGAAACTAAATAATATTTCAAATAAAATATCAACAGCAACACCGGCTGTACCTGATGAGTTAAGCTTAGTACCTTCAAAGAATATTACAGAAGCTTATATTCAAAGAAAGAAAAATAAGTTGATGTTTTATAGATTGTTTAATTTTATCCCTAGAGAATTAACAGGAAATGGAAAGAAAAACAAGGGGATTTTTTCTGGACTTTGGAAATAATAAAGGAATAAAAAAGTAATTGCCAAAAAATTAACACAAATGTCATATAGTTTAACGTTGCTCAGGATTCACGACGGAAGCCTTTCTATCCTACGACTGTAGGATGGCTTCCTGTGAATATTCGCATCTTTTAAACTATATGACATTTGTGTTAATTTTTTGGCAATTACTTTTTTATTCCTTTATTATTTCCAAAATCTCATGTATATCGTTTCTTACACTAACTTGATTACCTGTAATCATATTTTTGATAGCAACAGTATTGCTTTTTACTTCATCTTCTCCAATGACTATAACATAAGGTATCCCAAGCTTATTTGCATAATTAAATTTGCCCTTTATACTCTTTTCGTTGTAGTAAATTTCTGTGTTAACACCGCTGTTCCTAAGTTCGGTTGCAACTTTGATACATTCTTTGATGTCATCAACCATGGGGATAACCATAACTTTAGAAATATTTTTATTGATTTCTTTTAACAATCCAGCTTCTTTTAATTGGTAAAACAATCTTGTAAGACCTATTGAAATACCGACACCGGGCAACTTTTTATTTGTATAAAACTCTGCCAAATTATCATATCTTCCGCCGGAGCAAATACTTCCGATTTGAGGATAATCATTTAGCACGGTTTCATAAACAGTACCCGTATAATAATCTAAACCTCTGGCTATAGTTAAATCAATTTTATAATTTTTAGCGGGCAACCCAAAGGCTTCAACGTTATTAGAAACTATTTCAAGTTCATCAACGCCTAAGTTAAACATTTCGTTTTTTATACTTAAAGAACGAAGCTTTGATATAACTTCAAAAGCAGAACCTTTTATAGAAATAAATTCAATTATTCTATCAACATTTTCAGGTAAAATTTCCATTTCGGCAAGAATTTCTTTAACGGTTCCGACGCCTATTTTTTCAACTTTATCGATGATTCTCAAAATGTCTGTAATTTTATCTTCATATCCAAGTTCTGCGAAGAAACCTCCTAAAATTTTCCTGTTGTTTACACGAACTGTAAAGTTATCAAATCCAAGATTTTTAAACGTTGTATAAATTATACTAGGTATTTCAGCATCATTTAAAACAGAAAGTTCGCCGTCGCCGATAATATCTATATCGCATTGATAAAATTCCCTGTATCTACCCTTTTGAGGACGCTCTCCACGAAAAACTTTTCCTATTTGATATCTTCTAAAAGGATAGGACAAATTGTATAAGTTCTGAGAAACAAACTTTGCAAGAGGTACTGTTAAATCAAATCTGAGTGACAAATCGGTATCTCCTTTTGTAAAACGATAAATTTGTTTTTCAGTTTCGCCTCCGGCTTTTGCTAACAATACTTCTGAGTACTCAATAATAGGAGTATCTAACGGCAAAAAGCCAAACTTTTCGTAAGAAGAACGAATAGTATCTTTCATATGGTTAAAAATCACCTGCTCTTCCGGTAATAATTCCATAAAACCAGCTAAGGTTTTCGGTTCAACTTTTTCCATATTTTTCTCCTCCTTCAAAAAATTATTTATCTCTATGTTTTAATCCCAAAAGACTAAATGCAAAAAAGATTGATGAAACTAAAACAATTGTTGCACCTGCGGCAGTTTCAAGGTAGTAAGAGCTTATTAAACCGGTTATACACGAAACAAGTGAGAACAAGATAGAAAGTAACGTGTATTGCTTTATATTTCTAGAAATGTTTCTAGCAGTAGCAGCAGGTAAGATAAGTAATGAATTAATTATCAAAATTCCAACCCATTTTATTGTAATCATGACAACAATTGCAACAATAAGTATAAAAGCCAGTTTTAATATATCGGATTTTATTTTTCTACTTTTTGCAATAGATTCGTTTAAACCAGAAAGAATAAATTTATTAAAAAATAAGCTCCAGAAAACTGTAACTATTATGAAAACCACAAAAAGCAGCAAGATTTCATTAGGTGTAATACTTAAAATATCACCAATTAGATAATTTGAGTACTTGTTAAAATTTCCGCCTTGAGAAAGCAAAACTAAACCCAACGCGATAGCTGTTGACGAAAATACACCTATAATCGTATCCGTAGACATCGTGTGTTTTTTTTCCAGCCACCAAATAATAACAGACATAAATATCGCAAATAAAATCATCGAGTATAGCATATCAGATATTCCTAATATTACTCCAAGCCCAATCCCAGTTAATGCCGAATGCCCAAGGGCCTCGGAGAAAAATGCCATTTTGTTGTTTACAACCATACTTCCAAGAAATCCAAAAAGAAGTCCTATCAATATAGTAGCTAAAAAAGCATTTTTCATGAAACCATAACTAATCCATTCAAACGGTAATATAAAGTCTAAAAAAGAATATATATATTGCATAAATTTCCCTTTCTACACATAATTAACAAACCAATCATACTATATTTTTAGATATTATTCAAGTAGAGGAGTGATGTAAATGCGAGTTGCCATAGTTGGGGCAAGTGGCATGGTAGGAAGAATGTTTTTAAAAGTACTTGAAGAAAAGAGATTAAATGTTGATGAATACGTGCTTTTTAGCTCTAAAAATTCTGCGGGTCAAAAGGTAAAATTTATGGGAAAAGAATATGAATTTCAAGAATTAAATGAGAATTCTTTTAATAATAAGTTTGAGTTCGCACTTTTTTCGGCGGGTGGTAAGGTATCAAAAAAGTTTGCACCGATTGCAGCCAGTCATAACTGTCTTGTAATAGACAATAGCAGTGCTTGGCGTATGGATAAATCGGTACCTTTAGTGGTCCCGGAAGTTAACATGGAGATGGCATTTAAGAATAATGGGATTATTGCAAATCCAAATTGTTCTACAATTCAAGCTGTCGTCGCTCTAAAACCATTACACAATGTATACAAAATAAAAAGGATAATATATTCAACTTATCAAGCGGTATCCGGTGCCGGGCAAAATGGATATATGGATTTAAAAAACGGAACGAATGGAGAAGAACCTAAAAAATTTCCATACAGAATTTTTGGAAATTGCATTCCGCATATAGATTCATTTACTGAAAATGATTATACAAAAGAAGAAATAAAAATGATTGAGGAAACAAAAAAGATACTAAATGATTATAGGATAGGCATAACTGCAACAACAGTGAGAGTCCCGGTTTTTTATGGACATAGTGAGTCTATAAATGTAGAGTTTGAAAAAGATTTTATTTTAAGAGATATTTACGACATATATAATCATGCAAAAGGAATAGTAGTGCAAGATAATCCGAAGGAAAATGTTTATCCTATGCCTCTTACGAGTGAGGGGTATGATGAAGTGTTTGTCGGTAGGATAAGAAGAGATTACAGTATAAAAAGCGGACTTAATTTATGGGTAGTGGCGGATAATGTCAGAAAAGGCGCTGCAACCAATGCAGTTCAAATAATGGAAGAAATGATGAATAAAAACCCAAAATAGGATAATAATAATTATATCATAAAAAGTTGCCACTTTAACAAGAGAAGTTAAGGTGGCGACAAATAAAAAGGAGTGATTATTTTGGCAAATTTAACGCAATTGGAACTTCAAAATTTGCGACATCTTATTGGGAAACATGAGACTGCTTATCAGAAATTTTCTACTTACGCACAAGACTCTGTCGACCCTCAAATTAAAGACTATTTCGAAAGATCGGCACAATCGGCACAAAACACAAAGCAGAAATTGATTACATTTTTAAATTAGAGGAGGGGAGAAATATGGATGAAAAAACTATGGTAAATGATGCACTTAGTATGTTAAATAGTAGTTTAACTGGTTATGCGAATGTTATTGCACAAACAGATAATACAAGTCTACGCCAAACTTTACAGCAAATAAGGAATAATGATGAGACAAGCCAATACGACTTAGCAAAAATTGCAGAACAAAAGGGATATTATGTGCCGGCAGGTCAAGCACCTGAAAGCGAAATCTATAAAGTTAAGAATTTGTTCATGCAATAATGTAAAAAATAAAAGGGGGCTGTAAAAAACTCCCCAAAACATTAAGTTTTTTTATAGCCCCTATTTATTTTTTAATGTAATAACACAAATTTCAGGATTATTAAAAATTCGTATAGGAAGTGTGCCATTTCCGAGTCCACGACATACGATCATTTTAGAATCCCCGAGTACATATTCGCCGGCATCATATTTAGGAAAGAAAGTCCTTTCAGGCGATAATACTCCACCAATAAGCGGAAGTCTTATAAGACCACCGTGAACATGCCCTGAAAGTGTTAAATCTGCTCCCCATGCACTAAAAATGTCGAAATCAAAAGGCGAATGCGAAAGTAAAATGTTAAATTCTTTTTCGTTTACAGCCGGAAATATTTTAGACATATCCTCTAAAGAAAAATCTGTGGATGTATTGCTTTTTAAGGCATTTTTATAGCTTAAAATCGGTTGCTTAAGACCATATAGGTTAATGCTTTCTGAGTCTTTACAAATAGTTACATCAGTATTTTCTAATACATTTATTCCTGTGTTTTTAAGTTGTCTTAAGAATTCGAGTTGTTTTTTCCATTCTAAACGCTGCTCATGATTACCCATTATATAATAAGTCGTGTAATTTTTCGTAATTTCTTTTGCAAGTTCAAAAAAATTATCATAATTTTTTGAGTTCGTACTTATCATGTCGCCTGTCATCACTATAATGTCCGGCTTTATTTTTTCTATTTCTTTTAGTATTTTTGAATTATTTTTTCCAAGTTTAGCATTATGCAAGTCAGATAGTTGCAAAATTTTATAATCATTAAAAGAATTAGGAATTTTCTCGGAAACAACAGTATATTCTGTCACGTCAATTTTTACCAATGCTACAACAGAAGACACTGTTGTAATAACTAAAATTATAAAAATAATCCACATAACTACATATAAAATTCTAGCACCAAGTAAAGAAGAGTCCATAAATAACTCCTTTCTTTAAGATTCCTCATCATATAACGCTTTTGCATTTCCCGGTAAAGAGCGAATATGACGTAGAAAAGCATAAACATTTTTATCATCGTCTGAATTATAGGTAAAACCAAGTCTTTCTGCAACAAACATTGCATTTTTCCTAAACAGTTCTATTAATATAAATAAAGCATCCCAACATCTCTCATAATCAGACATATTATAAGTTCGCATAAGTCGTTCAAATATATCTTTTGGGAGATAATTTTCCATATATTTATCGCCGTTTCCGGTTGAAACTTCAAAATTGTTTTCAACCCCGATACGAAAACGTAACATTTTTAACAATTCTTTTCTAACACAACTTTCTATGTGAGAAGTGGCATATAAAAACTCTTTTCTCCACAACCCTTTTGCAACGTATACAGAAACCCACCAAAATTCATTACAACAGTCATGAAATTCTTTCAGAGTAGGCTGTTTTATCCAGTGAGATTGGTCTGTAGGACTAGCCAGAGCAGGGAGTACTTTATCTTTATCTAGTAGAATTTTAGTCAAAGAATCCTCTTTTATATAGTTCCCACGTTCTTCGTAAGGAATAATCGTTAAATCAATTCTATTACCGTCAATAAACTGCATTAAATAAGAAAAACGCTTTTCGTCTTCTTTAGCACCGGTCATCAAAGATGGGGTTTGCATTATAAGACGTCTCCCGAAGATGTTTATCCAACTTTGGTCTTTTTTGAATGAATCATAATCATTTACAATGAATGCAATATCGTAGTCTTGGAAAAAATCTTTCGGAGCTTTCGGATTAAGGCGAGAACCGTTCATTGCAACAATCCTTATTCGTTCATCCTTTTTAGCCGTATCAATTATTAAAGAAAGGATTGATTCTTCAGAACGAGTGATGGCTTTTATCTTTGTATGTAGGTCCTTTTTTAGATAAACCAAATCCACGATTTTTTTATTTCCATCCATTACAGGTGCCGAATAGTTTTTTGTGAAGAAATTATCTATTGTGTGTGAATATTGAAAGCCAAAAATCTCATAAAATGAAGGAATAGCCGTCCCTACAAGCATAGTAGGGAATTGCATTTTGTAATTTTGAAAAATATATTGAAGAAGTTGCTTTGCAAATCCACGATTTCTATACTCTATAGCGGTTGCAAGGTTCTTTATTTCACATGTTGTTTCTGAAGTCTTTGCAATAACAATTTCTGAAACAGCGACTCCATTTACACTTAACACAAACATATCACTTTTATCTAAATATTTATTTATCATTTCCTCAGAAGGGTCTGAAAGCAAGAGCAAATTCATATATTCTTTCTTCTCTGAAGTTATTTTTTTTATGTTTATTAGCATTTATTCCACCTCAGTATTATTTATATATCAAAATTCAAATAATGTAAATACGAGGCAAAAATTTTTCACAAGAAAAAAGACTATTGGCAAGCATTTTGCCGATAGTCTTTGGAAAATATATTAAAATTACTCTTTTACTTCAACATTTTTGAACACAGGAGAATCAAAAAAGTCTTTTAGTTCCATATTAAGAGCTTCACAAATAAACTCTAGAATATCAAGCCTTATATATCGTCTATGACCTGATAAAATTTTTGATAGCGTAGAACGAGAAATACCTGATAAAGTGCATAATTTTGACACAGTTATATTTCTCTCCTCAACCAAATCACAAATTCTTACTCTAATAGCTTCTGATAAATCCATATTCATATCCCCTTCTTAGTATTTCCTTATATTAAAATCTTATCAAAGCTATATTAGAAATATGTTGGCATATGCTAACAAACAAAAAAGTTACCGGTCAGACTATAAAAAGTAAGATATGTGTTTTATATAGTAGTATGATTAGTAACAAATGAAAAACAAAATGGTAATAATAAAAAAACACTTGACAACTCACTGCTTTTTGCCGTAAAATAGTTTCCGAGGTAATCAGATTATCGCGGGTGCTATGCACATGAGGAAAGTCCGGGCTCCATAGGAC
>CAZXFU010000054.1:0-8713 GCA_964640345.1 uncultured Eubacteriales bacterium | reverse complement strand
TTGAAGATGATGTATAATATTGGTATTACTACGGAAATTTTTCCGGTGTTGATTTTTATTGCGATTGGTGCAATGGTTGATTTTACGCCATTACTTAAAAATCCGTTTATGATTTTCTTTGGTGCGGCTGCACAAATGGGAATTTTCCTTACGATTTTGTTGGCACTTGCTTTTGGATTTAATATTTTTGAAGCTTGCGGTATCGGAATAATCGGTTCGGCTGATGGACCTACGTCGATATATGTTGCAAATAGACTTGCACCGTTACTACTTCCTGCAATTACTGTTGCGGCCTATTCGTATATGGCGTTGGTTCCTATAATTCAACCGCCTGTAATAAAGCTTCTTACTACAAAAAAAGAGAGACAGATAAAAATGGAGTATTCAGAAGAACCTGCTCCTAAGTGGTTACTTATTTTATTTCCGATAATTGTAACATTGGTTTCCGGAATTATTGCTCCTATGAGTGTGAGTCTTGTTGGACTTTTGATGTTCGGGAATCTTATAAGAGTTTGCGGTGTTTTAGAGAAGCTATCTCAGTCTGCTCAAAACGAACTTTCAAATTTGGTTACTTTACTTCTTGGAATAACTATCGGTTCAACAATGACAGCCGATACGTTTTTAAGACCTCAAACTTTAATGATACTTGCGATGGGTCTTCTTGCATTTGTGTTTGGAACTGCTTCCGGTGTTATATTTGGGAAAATTGTTAATCTTTTTGCTAAGAAGAAAATTAATCCTATGATAGGTGCTGCCGGCGTTTCAGCATTTCCTATGTCAGCTCGTGTTGTTCAAAAAATTGCACATGAGGAAGATCCTAGTAATTTTATATTGATGCAAGCTGTTAGTGCAAATGTTTCTGGACAACTTGGCTCAGCAATTGCCGGTGGATGTATGATAGCGATTGCACAGTTATTTATTTAAAATACAAGGAGGATTGTTATGAACGGAACAGAGTATATTGCTCCTGACGGAAAGCCTACAGGAATTTATATAATTGATGATGAAAGCTCGGTTGGAATAATTGACTCAGCTGATGCTCCTACGTCTGTTTATATTTCTGATGGAAATAAAGAGATAGACGGTTTAGAAAATAAAACCGAAAAAGAGGTAAGTGCCGGTAGTATTGATGATAGCCTAAATAGTAAATCGATGTCTGAAAATATGAGTGCCGGTTTGAAAATAATGGGGATAGGAATGGCTGCTGTTTTTGCTGTTTTAACGATTTTGTATGTGGTTGTTAAAATTATGGGACAGTTTGCAAAAGGTAAGAAGGATAATGAGGAGAATTGATGATTTGGGTATTAATGGATTAAGGTTAATCCAAGATACAGATATGTTTTGCTTTGGTGTCGATGCCGTGATGCTTGCTAATTTTGTACATTGCGGTAACGATGCAAAAGTTGTTGATTTATGCACCGGAAATGGTATTATTCCGGTGCTACTTTCTGCAAAAATTCCGGCTAAGAATATTATTGGTGTGGAGATACAAGAAAGTGTCGCAAATCTTGCCAAAGAGAATGTTAAATTAAATGGTTTAGATGATAAAGTCGGCATATTAAATGAAGATTTGAAGAATATTTTTGATATTCTTGGAAAGTCACAGTTTGATATTGTAACTTGCAATCCGCCATACAGAACAAAGGGGTGCGGAGTTGTTAATGAGGCGGATACAAAGGCTATTGCAAGACATGAAATTTGTTGTTCATTAAATGATGTGATTTATACCAGTGCGATGCTATTAAAGCCACTTGGAAAGTTTTTTATGATACATAGACCGGATAGGCTTTGTGATATAATGTGCTGTATGCGGGAAAACAAGATAGAACCTAAAATCGTTCAGTTTGTTCAGCCTAATTTTGATACAAAGCCTACTCATGTTTTGATAGAAGGAGTTTATGGTGGAAATAGGCATATGACAGTGGAGAAAACCAGGATTGTATAAGATAGCAAATGGTTGACGATATTATCTTTTTATGGTACACTATTGGTATATATTTGTAAAAGGGTGATGTACTATGATAAAAAAGGTATTTATGTTACTTGCAATTTTAGTTATGTTTCCTATAAGCGTTTTTGCAGATACCGTTACTACTAGTGTTAACAATGTCCCGATTCAGGAAGGAAATAACTCATCAAGGGTACTTGCTTTAGTGCCAGCCGGTACTGAGTTAAGTAAGAATTTTGAGACAGGCGACTTCTTTAATGTCATATATAACGGTTTGAGCGGATATATGTATAAAGCATATACTGAGGAAGGTTCAAACTCTAATTTCTTAGATATTGCGATTGCTAGAAAGAAGTATGTTAGAGATAGAGGATATATTTATTCTCAAAGCGGTCCAAAGGTTCCTGCTGAAAATTCAAAGTACATGAATGGTAGGCAGGTAATAGATTGTAGTTCTTATGTGAGTGATGTAATGTATTATTATGGTCAGTCTAAGAATTGGACGGAGATGATGCAAGTAGGTCGTCAAAGATCAACTTGGTTTAGAGCAATTGGTTCTGCTTTACAAAGTGGACAGTCTAGTACGTATTTTACAAGAGTTAACTCGATTGATGAGATGCAAGCCGGAGATATTCTTTGCTATTATGGTCACGTTGAGATATATGCGGGTTGGTTTGATGATGGCAGACCTGCAGTGTACAGTTGCGGAAGTACTTCACAAATTCAAGCTTCTAATTTAGTTACTAGGGCGACTAGAGATACTAGCAAGATAGAACATATTTTAAGAGTAAAATAAAATGAAGAAAAAACACTACTGAAAAGAGCTTTTTTCAGTAGTGTTTTTTTTGTAGAAAGATGTAGAAAATATAAAATTGCAGCTTTTACTTGTTATTATTGCGAGAATATGATAAATTATGAGTTAGTGAAAAGGAGGTTTTTACGTTGGGATTAATTGAAAAGATTATTGGAACATATAGTGAACGTGAAGTAAAGAGAATTATGCCGATTGTAGAAGATGTTATGGCATTAGAAGATAAATATGCTGCATTGTCTGAGGAAGAGTTAAAGGGAAAGACTGCAGAGCTTAGAAAACGTTTAGATGACGGAGAGACTTTGGATGATATTTTACCAGACGCATTTGCTACAATGCGTGAGGCCGCTTGGCGTGTTTTGGGAATGAAGCATTTTAAGGTGCAGGTTATTGGTGGCGTTGTTTTGCATCAGGGAAGAATTGCAGAGATGCGTACTGGTGAAGGTAAGACACTTGTTGCAACATTGCCGGTTTATTTGAATGCACTAGTTGGGCAGGGGGTTCATGTTGTTACAGTAAATGATTATTTGGCAAGGCGTGACAGCGAATGGATGGGAAAGGTTTATAAATATCTGGGTTTGTCTGTTGGACTTGTTGTTCATGGTATTTCGCCTAATGACAGGAAACGTGCATATGCTTGTGATATAACTTATGGAACTAATAATGAGTTTGGATTTGATTATTTAAGAGATAACATGGTCACTTATAAAGATCAGATGGTCCAAAGAGAGTTAAATTATGCTATTGTCGATGAGGTGGATAGTATTTTAATTGATGAGGCAAGGACTCCGCTTATTATTTCTGCTCCTGCTGAGAAATCTACGGATATGTATAAGCAAGCAGATAGGTTTGTTAGAACCTTAAAGCCTAAAGTTATTGTTGAATCAGATGATAAAGAGATTGATGATGGTGATGAGGTTGGAGATGATTATGACTATATCGTTGATTTAAAGGCTCATACAGCGACTTTGGTTTCAAGAGGAACTAAAAAGGCTGAACAGTATTTTAATATTCAAAATCTTTCAGATCCTGAAAACGGTACTATTGCCCATCATATAAATCAGGCATTAAAAGCTCATGGTATTATGAAAAATGAGAAGGATTATGTTATAAAAGACGGTCAAATTATTATTGTAGATGAGTTTACAGGACGTCTTATGTTTGGAAGAAGGTATAACGAAGGATTACACCAGGCTATTGAAGCTAAGGAAGGACTTCAAGTTCAAAATGAGAGCAAGACTTTGGCTACGATTACATTCCAGAATTATTTCAGAATGTATCATAAGTTATCCGGTATGACAGGTACTGCTATGACAGAAGAAGATGAGTTTCAGTCAATATATAAACTTGATGTTATTGAAATTCCTACAAACAAGCCTACCATAAGAAAAGATTTGAATGATATTGTTTATAAGTCGGAAAAGGGTAAGTTTAAGGCTGTTGTTGAAGAGATAAAAGAAAGTCATGAAAAGGGTCAGCCTGTTTTGGTTGGTACGATTACTATTGAAAAGTCTGAAGAACTAAGTCGTATGTTAAAACGTGAAGGTATTAAGCATGAGGTTTTAAATGCTAAGTATCATGAAAAAGAAGCTGAGATTATTTCACAGGCAGGAAAATTTGGTGCTGTTACTATTGCTACAAATATGGCTGGTCGTGGTACGGATATTATGCTTGGTGGTAATTCTGAGTTTTTGGCAAAGCAAGAGATGAGAAAACAAGGTTTTACGGATGAACTCATTGTTGAGGCTACAGGTTTTGCTGAGACAGATGATGCTGAGATATTGAAGGCAAGACAGGTATTTAAGGAGCTTAATGATAAATATAAGGCAGATATTGAGGTAGAGCGTGAGAATGTTATTAAGGCTGGAGGTCTAAAGGTTATCGGTACTGAAAGACATGAGAGCCGAAGAATTGATAATCAGCTAAGAGGTCGTTCAGGACGTCAAGGAGATCCGGGAGAGAGCCGTTTTTATATTTCTCTTGAGGATGATTTGATGAAGTTGTTTGGCGGAGATAAAATTTTGGCAATGGTTAATGCTATTGGCGGAGAGGAAATAGAAGATGTGCCAATAGAGATGAAGATGATTACAAACTCTATTGAGAATGCTCAAAAGAAGGTTGAGGGAAGGAATTTCTCAATTCGTAAGAATGTTTTGCAATTTGACGATGTTATGAACTTACAAAGAGAGCTAATTTATAAAGATAGACGTAGAGTTTTGCTTGGCGAGAATATGACGGATCAAATAAGGAATATGGTAAAGGCAGTTGCAGAAGACTCCATTATGAAGTTTACTACCGAAAAGTATGTTGAAGACTGGGATTTTGAAGCTATGCGTGCGAGAGTTGAATATATCTTCGGCATTTCTGATTTTGTTGTGGAGAAAGACAGATGGGCTGAATTGACACGGGAGGATTTAGTTGACGAACTTACTAAAAAGGTAATTGAGATTTATGATGCTAAGGAGAAAGAGTTTGGTGAGGACGAATTTAGAGAATATGAGCGTGTAATATTACTTCAAGTTGTTGATGAGCATTGGATGGATCATATTGATGCTATGGAGCAATTAAAACAAGGAATATATATTAGAGGATATGCTCAAAAAGACCCTGTTATAGAGTACAAGTTTGAAGGTAATCAGATGTTTGAAGAGATGACAAATTCTATTCAAGAAAATGTTGTAAAGGTTATGTTCCATATTGTTAAGAATAGGGTTCCGGTAAGAGGAGAAGTTCAGACTAGAAATATGAGTGAATCAAGAGGCGGAAATGAGCCACAAAAGCCAAAAACTGCTAAAAGAGATGAAAAGGTTGGAAGAAATGATCCGTGTCCTTGTGGTTCGGGAAAGAAGTATAAGAATTGTTGTGGAAAGTAAGATAAAATAAGGAAAAATTGAAATTTAAAAAGGTAACAAATTTGTTGTTTGTCACCCAATAAATAAAAATGTGGACAAAATCCATTGAAATTAAAGGATGTCAACAAAATAAAATTTGTTGACATCTATTTTAATTTATAATGAAAAAGTCTGAGGTGAAATAATTATGGCAGTAAACATTGAATATTTTTTAAAGCAAAAGTATGATCAATATGGATTACAAGAAATGTTAAGAACAGAAGAATTATATAATGATATAAATAATAGATATTTAAAAAAACTATTTGCTATTCTACATCAAGAATTTAATCGTTTGTTTAGTTTTATGTATAAAAAAACAAATGGTCATTTTAATGCAAATGAGAGTAGAGAATTAGATGAATACATAAAACTGTATGAAGATATGAAATATGTATTAAAAGAAACACCATTATCTTTTGAAATCGATAAAAGTTATGGTTCTTTTATAGAAGAATGTAAAGGCTTTCTGGTTTTAAGTGGAGGTAGTGAAATTCCTAAAGATTTAAAAAAGATTCAATTAATTGAATATGAACCAATATTTATAATGACGAGGTCTATAAAAATAGTAAATAGGATGAAGGAAAAACGATATCCTATTCATTTAATTGGCGAAGGTTCATACGCAAAAGTTTTTAAATATACAGATGAATTTTACAACAAGACTTTTGTAATAAAGCAGGCAAAAAAAGATTTAAATCAAAAGGAGATGGAAAGATTTAAAAAGGAATATCAAATTTTAAAAGAATTAAAATCTCCTTATATTTTAGAAGTATATAGTTATGATGAAGAGAAAAACGAATATTATGCAGAATATGCTGATCAGACTTTATATGATTTTATAAATAAGAATAATAATAACATAACAAACGATATAAGAATTAATATAGTGTATCAACTATTTAAAGCTTTTTCTTATATTCATAGAAAAGGATATCTTCACAGGGATATCAGTTTAACTAATGTTTTATTAAAAAAATACGATGAAGTGATAATTGTAAAAATTTCAGATTTTGGTTTAGTAAAAGAAAAAAATAGTAATTTAACAAGTACAGATTCTGATGTAAAGGGTTCACTAAATGATAGCAATTTAGCTATTGTTGGTTTTAAGAATTATTCTATTGAATATGAAACATATGCATTAACAAGAGTTATATATTTTGTTATGACAGGTAAAACAAATCTAGAAAAGAATATTAATGAAAAATTAAAAGAGTTTGTATTAAAAGGTACAAATCATAATATTGATAGTCGTTTTAAAAGTATAAAGGAAATGAAAGAATTCTTTAAACGAATAATTAATAACTAGGTGTAGTAAAAAATGCTACATTTTTTTTATGTTGTAAAATTATAATGATCAAAAGAAAGGAAGAGGATAGAGTGATCAATATTAGAAAAAGGGGCAAAGTATATCAATATTGCTTTGAAGCAGGAAAGATAAACGGAAAGAGAAAACAAATAACTAAATCAGGTTTTAAAACTAAAAATGAGGCATATATAGCGGGGCAAAAAGTATACAGCGAATTCATTAATGGAGTAACTAATGTAGAATTTAATATGTTGTATGGAGATTATTTAGATTATTGGATGAAAGAATATTTTGAAATAAACTATAAATATTCTACGGCAAAGAGATATAAAGAATCTTTTAGTAATATTAAAAAGGAATTAGGTAATTACAAGTTATCAGTTTTAACACCATATATTCTAAATCAGGCATTATTAAAGTTATATCAAACATCTGGTACAAGGGATGCATTAAGAAATTATCAAAAGGTTATTAAGAGTTCGTTGAGGGATGCAACTTACTATTTCGGATTTATTAAGAATAATCCAGCAGGTGATTTAGAGATACCTAGAGTATTATCATTTGAATTAAAAAAAACAATATAGGTCACATCTATACTAAAGAAGAAATAGAAATAATTTTAGGTAGATTTAAAAATAATAAAGTATTTATATGTGCATTTTTAACTGCTTGTTATACAAGCATGAGAACTGGTGAGGTATTTGCATTAACTTGGAATGATATTGATTTAGACAATAGAATTATCAAAGTTAATAAGACTGTTTATGCAAAAGATAAAGAAGAAAATGGCAGATGGTACTTAGGTACAGCAAAAACAATAGGCAGTAGTAGAGAGGTTTATATTTGTGATACTTTATATTCATTTTTATTTAAATATAAAGTATTACAAAACAATTATAAAAAAGAGTGCGGTAAAAATTATAAACACTATACTTTAGAAGAAGTTAAAAATAAGTATGGTAAGTTAGTAGAATATAAAATTATAAAAAATAATTCTAAACGCAATAAAGTAGAAATGGTGTTTACTAGAAAAGATGGAACTTATTCAAAAACGGATATTATTAGATGTCCATTTAGAATAATTCATCATGAATTAGGAATTCAATGTAGATTTTATGATTTAAGAGGAAGTTTGGCTACTATTAGTTTAAGAAATGGATGTGAAATAAAAGATATTGCAGAAGTATTAGGTCATAAAAGAATAGAAACAACTCAAAAATATTATATATTAAGTTTAGAAGAAAATAAGGAAAAAGTTATTAAAGTTTTTGAAGATGAAATGAATAAGTTTTAATTTGGTCGAATTCGAGCAAATTGATTGTTTAATGATGTAAAAATAGTATAATATCTAATATAAATTAGCTAAAAAATATTAGGATAAGGAGGACAAAACGTGGATAATAAATTAATTGGAAATGAGAAAAATATTTTGTTTTATAATGATGAAGAAGGCAATACAAAAGTAGAAGTACTATTAGAAAATGAAGATGTTTGGTTAAATACAGAAGCATTAGCAGCACTTTTTAATGTTAAGCGACCAGCAATTACGAAACATATAAATAATATTTATGAAGATGAAGAACTTGAAGAAGGAAGCACATGTTCCAAAATGGAACATATGGGTAACAATGGCAAACAAGATTATAATACAAAATATTATAATCTTGATATGATCATTTCAATAGGTTTTAGAGTTAACTCTAAAAAAGCAATTAAATTTAGAACTTGGGCAAATAAAATAATTAAAGATTATA
>CAZXFU010000053.1:0-8760 GCA_964640345.1 uncultured Eubacteriales bacterium | reverse complement strand
TAAAAAAGCAAAGAAAACTCTAAAAATCATATTGTGGATTGGTGTGGCACTTGGTGTTATTATTATTGGAATGGTGGTCTTTCCTCTTATTGCTGTAGTTTTTCCTATGGTAAGATCTAGCAGAAACACCGTCGCCCCACTGGGAGATGACCTTGGAACAAGTGCAGTCATAGAGTCAATCCAAAATTCAAACGATTATGATTATGACTATGATTCTGAAGATGCGTATTTGTATTTAGATTATTGATGAAATTGTTTTTTACTAAGCAGAAATTTTATGTAATAGTACCCTACTTAATTGTTACTAAAATCTTTAATACTTACAGCTTTAAATGCAAACAATAACGTAAAATAAATAAATATAATCATTGGAGTGCCTAGAACAACGTAAGTAAGTGTTGAGGCAACACATTTTCCTAATGTATAGTTCATAATGACTATTGCAGAAGCGATGGAAATTGACGGAATAACAATCCAGTTTTTTATATCTAATTTTGTTTCTGTAACTTTAAGGCTTCTATAAGTATTAAGAGAAGAAGCTGTTATATTACTTAATATCATAATGGCTAAAAAGCCATTTAAACCCGATGAAATTACATAATAAGGAGCCCTTTATGAAGAAAATACTTAAATTTTTAATTACGAATCAAGTAACTTTTTCAATAGGTATGTTGATTGTATATGCTTTTTACGGAGCTGTGTTTGGGATAAGCCTTATCCCTTCTGCTATTCTTATTTATAAAGTTTTTTCACTTTTAGATTTTACCGAATTATGGCATTTTATGTTATTAGCGATTACTATTGGAATAAGTTTGTATCTATTTTTTATTGTTGCTCTTTTAGTATTTGGAGTAGTTGAAAGGATTTTAGTTATGGGATTTAAACCGGGTAGATATTCAACTTCTTCTTTTACTTTTGTTCGCTGGTTAATATATTCAGGGTTACATATCTTGCTATTAAATACAGTTTTGCCGTTTATGGCAGGTTCAAGTTTTTCTAAAGTATTTTATAGAATTCTTGGAGCAAAAATTGGCAAGAATGCCTTTATAAATACTCGTGGGCTTCATGATGCATATTTACTGGAAATAGGAGATAATGTTGTTATTGGTGGTGAAACAGACATTTCTTGTCATATTTTTGA
This sequence comes from uncultured Eubacteriales bacterium, assembly GCA_964640345.1. Classification (GTDB taxonomy): domain Bacteria; phylum Bacillota; class Clostridia; order TANB77; family RGIG9151; genus RGIG9151. The sequence continues at coordinate 7,619 of CAZXFU010000053.1, read as the reverse complement.
AGGGAATTCGCTAATTTTAGGAAAAATAAAAATAGGCAATAATACTTTAATTGGTACACACTGCTACATAATGCCGGATGTAACCATTGGCAATAAATGTAATATTGGACTTTATTCGTATATTAGGAAGAAGAGAACTATTGAAGACGGTTCGATAATAATGGCGATACCGGGAATGAATGTTCGGAAGGTAGCTGAAATTATAAAAGAGAAATAACAATTTTTTATTTCCTAATAGGGGTTTACAAAACCCCTTACTTTATGCTAATATTTAATAGCAAAGAAGAGAAATAGTAGATATTTTTATCTATTTAGAGAAAAGTTGGTTGGTGAAAAACTTTGAGATTAGATATCGAACCGGTCTTGGAGCATTTAGGCTGAAATAGTAGTAAGTCTAACGGTTTTTACCGTTATATGAAGTATTGAGTGCAGGGATTTTTCTCTGAATTTAGGTGGTAACGCGGATTTTTCGCCCTAAGTTGTTTTTCAACTTAGGTTTTTATTTTTTAAGGGGGAATTTTTATGAAGAACAAGGCAATTACAAGTAGAGATGTGGATTTTGCACAGTGGTATACTGATGTTGTGCGTGCTGCACGTCTTACTGCATATTCTAATGTTAAAGGTTGTATGGTTATTGAGCCTAATGGTTATGCAATTTGGGAGAGAATACAAGCTGAAATGGATAAGATGTTTAAGGCTACGGGTCATCAAAATGTGTATATGCCTGTTCTTATTCCCGAAAATCTTATGAAAAAAGAGGGAGACCTTATTAACGGCTTTGCTCCAGAGGTTGCATGGGTTACTATTGGCGGTCAAAACGAGCTTGAAGAGAGAATGTGTATAAGACCTACTTCTGAAACTTTATTTAGTGATTATTACAGCGGTGTTGTAAATTCATACAGAGATTTGCCTAAGAAATACAATCAATGGTGCAGTGTTATGAGATGGGAAAAAGAGACAAGACCGTTTTTGCGTAGCAGAGAATTTTTATGGCAAGAAGGACACACTATTCATGAAACAGCTAAAGAGGCTGAAGAAGAGACAAGATGTATGCTTAATGTTTATAAGACTTTTTTTGAGGAGTTTTTGGCGATTCCTGTTATTACTGGGCGTAAAACTGAAAAGGAGAAGTTTGCAGGGGCTGAATATACTCTTACTATTGAAGCTTTGATGTATAATGGTATTTCTCTACAATCCGGTACAAGTCATTATTTTGGTCAAAAGTTCTCAAAGGCTTATGATATTACCTTTTCTAATAGAAACAATGAACTTGAAAATGTTTATCAAACATCGTGGGGTGTTTCTACAAGAATGATTGGCGGTCTTATTATGGTTCACAGTGATGATAACGGTCTTGTTTTGCCACCTAAAATTGCACCTCGTCAAGTGGCAATTATTCCTATTGGGGTTAGTGAAGTTGTTAAGGCAAAAGCGGACGAAATTTATAAAAAGTTAACTGACGCGGGAGTTGTTGCTTATGTAGATAATACAGAAAGATCTCCCGGATTTAAGTTTGCGGAAGCTGAGGTTAATGGTATCCCTGTTAGAATTGAGATTGGCGAAAGAGATATGAATGAAAATAAGATTACTTTTGCCAGAAGAGATACGAGAGAAAAGATTACCGAGGATATTAATGTTGACGTTGTTTCGTATGTTAAGGCTTTAATGAATACTATTCAAAGTGATATGTTTAACAGAGCTAAGAAGAGGATGGAGGAGCTTACTTACGAGTGCCATAATTTAGATGAGGTTAGGAAAATAATGGAGACAAAGCCAGGCTTTGTTAAAGCTATGTGGTGTGGAGACGAGGCTTGTGAGCTTAAAATGAAAGAGGTAAAGGGTACAAAATCGAGATGTATTTTAGAAAACCATGAGCCAATTGACGATAAGTGTATTGTTTGTGGTAAACCTGCACATGATTTGGTTGTTTGGGGTATTCAATATTAGTTTCTGAGGAGTGTAATTATGAGATATGTTGCTATTATTGCCGCTGAAGATAAAGAGATAGAGGCTCTTTGTGAGATGATGAGCGATGTTTCGATTGAGAAGATTTTTAATCTTGACGTTTATAAAGGAAAAGTAAAAGAAAAAAATTGTTTGGTTGTTAAGTCCGGTGTGGGAAAGGTTAATGCAGGAAGAACAGCACAGGTTATAATTGACAAGTTTGATGTCGAGTATATTATAAATACCGGTTCTGCCGGTGCTACTAGCGATAGCTTAAAGGTTGGAGATATTGTTATTGGCACATCGCTTGTTCAACATGATTTTGATGTTATGGCGTTTGGAAGAGAAAAAGGATTTATTCCTGAAGTTGGAAAGTTTTTTCAGCCTGATTTAAATTTGGTTCAAAGATTTGAAAAAGTTGCAACGTCGCTTGGAATAACTTGTAAAAAGGGTTGTATAGCTTCTGGAGATAAATTTATAGGCAATACAGACGAAAAAGTTGAAATAGCTGGTAACTTTGAATCTTTATGTACTGAGATGGAAGGAGCTGCGGTTGCACAAGTATGTATACTTTGCAATGTACCGTTTATTGTGGTTCGTTCTATTTCAGATAACCTTATAGGAGATGCAAAAGTTGATTTTGAGGAATACTTGACAATTGCATCAAAAATGTGTGCAGCTATTGTTTATAATGTGATTTGTAATACTTTATAGGGAATTTTTGGGGGGAGATTATGCAATATAAACAGATTGTGTTTGATATAGACGGAACTTTGATTGATACAGAGTATGCTGTTCTTCACTCTTTACAAGATACGATAAAAATTACGACCGGTAGAGATGCTAAAATTGAAGAGCTATATTTTGCACTAGGGATAACAGGATATGATGCTTTAGTTCAGCTCGAAATCCCAGATACGACTTTTGCATTGGACATATGGGATAAAAACATGAGAAAATATATGGACAGTGTCAAAGTTTTTGAAGGGATGCTTGATGTATTGAAAAAACTTGAAGCTGGTGGTTATAAGGTTGGAATTGTGACGTCTAAAACAAAAGAAGAATTTGAGCATGATTTTTCCGTTTTTGGTATAAACGATTATTTTGAGACGGTTGTTTGTGCTGATGATACGGCTGAACATAAGCCCAATGCGGAGCCTTTATTAAAATATATTGAGTTGGCAAAATGCAGTAAAGAAGAAGCTATATATATCGGCGACAGTGTGTATGATAAGGAGTGTGCTCATAACGCCGGAGTAGATTTTGCTTTGGCAGGTTGGGGGGCGAAGAACATGTTTGATAATGTTATTATTTTGAATAAACCTTTTGATATTTTGCAACATGTTTCCGGTGTATCATTTCTTATTTGACATTTTAAAAAAACATGGTAGAATTAGTGAAAAGGAGAGGAATTATGGAGAAATATTTTAGGAAATTACCGCCTATAAGTCCATATTGGCGACTTTTTGTTTTGTAATATAAATTAATAAAAAGGAGTCGATTTTTATGAAGAAAGTTTTGACAGGTTTACAGCCTACCGGAGTTATAACATTAGGGAATTACATCGGTGCTATAAAGCAAATGAAAGAATATCAGGAAAATTATGATTCGTATATGTTTGTTGCGGATCTTCATTCTATTACTGTTCCTCAAGATGCAAATGAGCTTAGAAATAATATAAGAAGCTTAGTAGCATTATATATTGCTTGTGGCATTGAGCCAGTGAAAAATACTATGTATGTTCAATCGGATATTGAATATATTCCTTGTGTTTCGTGGTTGCTTGAATGTAATTCTTATTATGGGGAACTTAGCCGTATGACTCAGTTTAAAGACAAAAGTTTGAAGCATGCTAATTTTACTTCTGGCTTGCTTACTTACCCTGTTTTGATGGCTGCAGATATTATCGGAGCAGATGCTGATTATGTTCCTGTAGGTGTTGATCAAAAACAACATGTTGAGCTTGCACGTGATATTGCTATTCGTTTTAATAATAAATATGGCGAGACATTTGTTGTTCCCGAACCTCTTATTAAAAAAGAGGGAACTAAGATTTTTGATTTGCAAAATCCTACTGTAAAAATGAGCAAGTCTGCTGAGAATAAGAAAGGCGTTATTCTTATGCTAGATGACGTAAATGTTACCAGAAAGAAAATTATGTCGGCTACAACAGACAGTGATATGTGTGTTAAGTTTGATGTCGAAAATAAACCTGGGATTTCTAATCTTATTAATATTTATGCGAGTCTTATGGGAATGGAAATTTCAGATATTGAGAAAGAGTTTGAAGGTTGTAATTATGGCACATTTAAGGGAAAAGTTGCAGATGTCGTGACAGCTGAAATTTCAAAAATTCAAGAAAAATACAACGAGGTTAAGAATAGCGAATATTTGACTGAAATTTTGGACAATGGTGCAAGTAAAATGCGTGAAACATTTAAGAAAAAATATGAGGTTATGAAAGATAAAATAGGTTTAGTAAGGTAAGAAACTTCCTTACTGGTAGTTTGATGTACGCTAAAATTATGGTGGTAGGGAAGCTTTTTTGCTGGTTGCCGATTGAGAGATTGAGTAAATACAAAGTATTTTCTGTCTTCTTTGCAAAAGAGTTTAAAAACTTATCCAGTGAAATTAAGCATATTGTGACAAAAGAGCAAGGGGGGATAAGATGGGTTGCTTTGGAGAAAGTGAGTTTAAAGTTGGAGATAGAGTTTTTGCACCGATTATAGGTTTAGAGGGAACGATTATTGATATTACAGGGGATTCTTGTATGGTTGAATTTTTTGGCGATAATATGAGAAGGTTTGTTGATGTTTTTAATAAAAATAGGCTAAAAAAGGCTTGATAAGTAAAAAATACCACAGGACTCATAGTTTAAGAGTACGAATTCTAGGCAACATTAAACTATATAAGATCTGTGGTATTTTATAAAAATTTTTTATCCTCGCTTTATTTGTCGAATGCTGGGTTAACAGCGTAGAAATTTTTTGAATCTAATTTATCTGTTACTCTTCTTAAGCTTTCGCCAAATCTTTGGTAATGTACAATTTCTCGTTCTCTTAAAAACTTTATTGCATCTCTTACGTCAGGATCATCTGAGAGTCTTAATATGTTGTCATATGTTACTCTTGCTTTTTGCTCGGCAGCCAGGTCTTCATTTAAGTCAGCAACAGGATCGCCTGTTGACTGGAATGTTGCAGCGGAGAATGGAACGCCACTTGCATCAACTGGGTAAATACCTGTTGTGTGATCTACGAAATACGCACCGAATCCGCTTTGTTTTATTTGTTCGGGTGTTAGGTTTCTTGTTAGTTGATAAACTATGGCACTTATCATTTCCATATGCCCGAGTTCTTCTGTGCCTATATCAGTTAGTATGCCTTTAACTTCTTTTACCGGCATAGCATATCTTTGAGAAAGGTATCTAAGTGCAGCTCCGGTTTCCCCATCGGGACCACCTAATCACACTTGGTATTTATAGCTGAGATGTAGGCTATTAGTGGCTTTGTCGTATATGATAGTATCAATGAAGATATGAGAAAGGTTAAACTTTTCTTGCATAGTAACTTTATCTGAGGTAAGTTTTTCATATAACGTTTCTAAAGCTTTATTAAAATCAGAGGCGGTTGAAACTTGTTTTTGAGATACTTCTTTAATTTTGTTTTTTTGTTCAGTTTTTTGGTTTTTTAAATTAGCTTTTTTTAATTTGTATTCTTCAAGAGAGTCTATGCCCTTTATATATGCTTCTTTTTCACGAGAAAGTTTTTCAGGCAATTTTTGAAGTTGAGATATGTAAAGGCTGGCTGGATTATCAGAAATTACTTTGATACGTTCTACTGGCGAAATTTGTTTAGTAAAATCTTCTTTTATTTGTTCAAGAATAGATTCTTCAATGTATTCACGTTTCACTGTTTGTGGTGTAGAACAAGTACCTTTACAATATCCATTACATCTAAGTCTACCGTTGTTTGATACTAAAGTGTTGCCACAGTTTGAACATCTAACGAGTCCGTTTAGCCAATGAAGGTTTACAGGATTTACACCTTTAAAATTTTTTCTGTGTATTTGTTTTCTGGTTTTAATAATTTCTTGTATATTGTCAAATTCTTCTTCACTAATTATAGGCTCATGTTCAGATTTTGCTATAATGGTATCGGGTGAGTTATGTCTTCTAACTTTACCTGTTGGGGTCCAACGTGAGTAACCTTTGTATACAGGGTTGGTTAAAATATATTCAATAGTGCGATTCTCAAATTTATTACCAAAGCGTGTCCTAAAGCCTAAAGAGTTTATTTTTTTTGCCAGTTGCAAATAGCCTGTACCATTTGCAAAGTCGTTAAATAACATTTTAACAGCATTGGCTTGTTCTTCAATTATTTGCAACTTCTTATTTTCGATTCTGTAGCCAAAGGGAGCATAAGTTTGCCAGCCACCACGTTCGGCTTTTTCTGTCATACCTTTTTTTACTTCATCAGATAGGTTAAGAGAGTAGTATTCAGCCATAGCCTCTAACATCGCCTCAAGGATAACAGAAAACTTATCATCTTCGATAGACTCAGTAATAGATACGACTTTAATATTACATTCTTTTTTAAGAAGTGATTTATAAACAACAGAGTCTTCACGAGAACGGGCAAATCTATCGAATTTGTGTACAAGTATAACATCAAATTCTTTTTTCTTTGCGTGTTTAATCATATCTTGGAAACCAGGCCGTTTGTCTGCTTTTCTTCCGGATATGCCTTCGTCTTTGTAGATATGTTCTCTGTCTAAAGCTATGTTATTTTGCAAGCAATAATGTTGAATAGCTTTTAGTTGTGCGTCAGGGCTAAACTCAATTTGTTCGTCTGTGGATACACGTAAATAGCAGGCTCCTCTAAGCATATGATTACTTCCTTTCTTAAAATTAAGTCTTTTTGTTACATTTTAGTTAAAAATCTATTTATTTTTATAAAAAAGTTGCATTTTTTATAAAAATAGTTATAATAATAGTATAGGAGCAATTCGTTCGCTGAATAAACTGTGGGTCGGTAGCTTGTCTATTGGCAGTGCATTAAATGCATGGGATAACGCAGCCAGGAGGATTGCTCTCTATTTTTTTAAATTAAAAGAACCAAATTTGGGAATTCTATAGCCCAGTCTATAGGGGGATAAAATTTTATTCCGGTACCTATAATGCCGTTTTTGCTGGCATATATATTTGCTTTTAATTTTATTACATATTCCCACTCTTTGCTAGTATTGTATTTAATAGCTTGAGCAAATGAACTACAACAAACGTCGGCCAATTGCAATAAATTTCTTTTATTGTTATCAACAAATTTTATACTGTCAATAACTTTTGTATTTATACTATGATAATTACGCTTATTCAATAATTCTTGCCTTAGATGTTCATTTTTTAACTGGCTATTATCGTTTCGAGTACTTATTATAATGTTGCATGTGCTTTTTTGAGACTTTATATAATATGATACACGCTCAATAAGATAGCTCATAAAATAAGGATATAAGTCTCTTGATTTTAATTTTGTTATTTCGTAGGTATCTATTGCTACATGAATTATTTTGAAATTTTCATTTATTAAATCATAAATGATTTTAACTTTCTTATCATGGTTTAAGATTTTGTTCCAGTGCAATTGGTCTTTTCTATTCATATCGAGGCTGTTTTT
>CAZXFU010000052.1:0-8811 GCA_964640345.1 uncultured Eubacteriales bacterium | reverse complement strand
ATGTCTCTGGCTAAGTTTGTTTTTTCACAATTTAACGAAATCGGATCCATATGAATAACCAACAACACACCAAATTTTTCAAAAACACTTTTCTCTGTTTCATCTATTGTCTCATGAATTTTCACAATATTAATATCATCCGGCACTTCAGCATGAAGCGATGCAATTGTAGCTCCAGGGCCGTAATCATGTGCCATAAAATCGTGAACTCCTACAATTCCGTCAGCCTGCATTACAAAATCTGTTATATTCCTTACAAGCTCTTTTGACGGTGGCTCGCCGATTAATCTCCCCATAATTTCTTTTGCAACTTTTAAGCCAGCCCAAATAATAAGACCAGAAACCAGTACACCCATAATACCGTCAACAGGGAAAACTAGAAATTTACCTATAATTACAGACAAAATAACCGCCGAAGTAGAAATACAGTCGTTTAAGCTATCCACAGCAGTTGTCTCCATTATACTCGAGTCTATTTTCTTTCCAATAAATTTATTATATGAATACATCCAAACCTTTACTAATATTGATACGCTCAAAATTAATATTAGTTCCCAACTGAATTGTAGCTCCTTAGGATTAAAAATCTTATCTACCGAAGACTTTAATAACTCAAATCCTACTAAAACAATAAAAAAAGCAACAAGCATCGATGCAATGTACTCTATTCTTCCATGTCCGTAAGGATGTTCTCTATCAGGTAATTTATTACTCATTTTCGAGCTGATAATCGTAACAATAGAAGACGCAGTGTCCGATAAATTGTTAACTGCGTCCGAAATTATTGCTATACTATTCATTAAAAGCCCGATTATAAGCTTCAAGCCAAACAAAAATATATTACAACATATTCCTAACGTTCCGGCAAGAATACCATACTTTTCACGAACATTCTTATCCGAAACATTTTCAAAGTCTGGGACAAATTTTTTTATTAAAAACTTAATCATTTGTACACTCCTCTATATTTAATATGTAATAGTAACTGCACCGGTCGTTGCATTCCAAATAACACTACCACCCAAATTATCCATAACAAACTTAACAGGAATCATAGTTCTTCCATTTATGGATATCGGAGCTACATCTAGCCATCTTGCTTCACCATTAACATATGCAAGTGCACTGTCTAATGTCAAATACACATTTTTATCCTTCAAACTAATGTAAATCCCTCTTGTATTCTCTTGCCAAATAACCGAGCCGCCAAGTCTTTCAATAATCGCACGAATAGGGAGCATAGTTCTGTTGTTTATTATAGTCGGAGCAACTTCGAGATTATTATCTATAGCAAAAGTCCGACCATTTACCAGCATATATGGATTATTTATCTCTAGGACAATTGTCGTCTTATCGTAATTGTAATTATTATTAGTAGTTTCAACCAAAAAAGTATAATCCTCATTTGAATATTTTTTTGAATAAACCTTAAAATAATAGTTGCCATTTGAAATTTCTTGTGTTTCTCCTGAAACTACTCCCGGTAAATCTTTATTTGCAAAAACTTCAGATTTCAGTCTTGAAAGTTCGCCATTTACTTCTTTATATGTAATGACATTATATTCAGCATTTTGAGGCAAACTCATTTTTACGGTAATTTTATCCGAGTTCCATACACTAAGTTTATAAAAATCCACATCATAACTAGAATTCATATTTCCAACAAACTCAGTATTAGCCGTTATCTCTGTAGCATTCTTTGCCTCGTCATTACTTTCTATTTCATAATTTCCGTAAGAATTTGCAGAATATCTTACACCAAACACATAATCTGAATCTACGTAGTCTCCAAATCCTTTATTTATCTTAAAATAGTAATTTCCCTGACTAACTCTTAATTTTTCAGAAGAGTCGTTATATGTATCTGAGTTTTGGCTAAGATTTGCCTTATATCTTTTACTCTGAATTTGCTTTAACGAACCGTTAATCTCAGAGTAAATATACACGCTGTACTCTGCGTTTTTATCAAATTCAAGTTGAGTATAAATTTCGCCATTATACGGTACTTCAACCATGTAATAATCAACATCACTTGAAGATTCTAAATTTCCAATAATGCTTCTGTTATAATCTATAAGATTTGCATTTTTTGCATCATTATTAGGTTCAACTTCGTATCTTCCTTCTCTTTCTTCATCATAAACAATCTTAAACTCGTATTCTTCATCTGAATATGTAAAAATACTACAAGAAATTTGAAGTTGGTAATATCCTTCTTGGATTCTTATTTTATTAGATGACTTCTCACATCTACCGGAAACCGTATTAACATTTGAATTAAAATAAGTAGTCTGTATTGTCTTATTGTTATCTACATCTATAAGTTTTGCCGTATATGAACCTTCTATATCAAAATCGAAGTCAATTTTTAAGCTACCCGCCTTCGAAATTCTAAAATTGAAATAATCAACTTCACCTTTCTCATAAATTTCATCAGTAATCGACTTGTTAACCTTTATAGTTTTATTAGTTCCTTCTATCGCATAAGCCAAAGAAAATAATAAACATGCAGATAAAAATACAACTACGATTCTCTTCATAACTTCCCCTCCATTTACATAATCCATATACGATTATACTATACTTTTACATAAAAAGCAACACCTATGTTTTATGCTCATTTTTATGCTTTCTATCCTAAAAGAATTAACCTTTTCATATCCTCAGGAATATCTGTTTCAACACATAATATCTCTCTAGTAACAGGATGAATAAAGCTGACTTTTTTTGCATGCAATGCTTGTCTATTTATACTATTCGTCTCTATACTCGAATACAGCCCGTCACCAACAATCGGATGCCCTATTGCTTTTAAATGCACACGTATCTGGTGCGTTCTTCCTGTCATAAGCCTTAGTCTTAATAATGTCATATCAGAGAATCTGTTAATAACCCTAAAATGCGTTATTGCCCTCTCCCCATCTGCCGAAACAGTTCTTGTCATTATGCTGCCTTCTTCTCTTTTAATAGGTAAATCTATAGTGCCGAAATCCTCGGTTATAATTCCATGTACCACAGCTACATACTCTTTCTTAAACTCGCCACTTTGCATCTGACGGACTAGTGACTCCTGAGTATAATCATTTTTTGCAAAAACAATAATCCCCGACGTATCTCTATCCAGCCTGTTAACAAACCTTGTTGCAACATTCTCCCCCTTATTTTCCAAATACCCCTTAACAAAATTTGCCAAGGTGCCATCAAGATGAATACATGTCGGATGAACAACCATATTAGCCCGCTTATTTAACACTAATAAGCAATCATCTTCATACAAGATTTCCAATTGCCCAATCTGAGATTTGATTTTTTCGTTACTCTCCTCAAAAGTAATATCTACCGCAACAATATCTTTAGGATAAACCGAATGATTTACCCAAACAACTTTACCGTTGCAAAAAATACGTGAATTTTGCTTTAGTTTTCTTAATAATCTTGCAGAAATATTAAATTTTTTTACCAAAATATCTCTAACCTCAGAAGACTCCTCGACTTCATGAATCAAAAAAATATGCTTCAAAAAATCCCCTCATTTCTAAAGGCTCATATGATCTCGTGCCATTTGCGTAATCACTCGTCCGCGTGGAGTCCTTGTAATAAACCCAAGTTGCAATAAATAGGGCTCATAAACATCTTCTATAGTATCCGGATCTTCTCCTATTGACGCCGCTAGTGTATCAAGTCCAACAGGTCCACCGCCAAAGTTCTTAATAATAGCATTTAGCATAATTCTATCAATATTATCTAGCCCTAACTCATCTATCTCAAGCTTTTCAAGTGCATTTCTTGCAATATCTAATGTGATTTTTCCGTTACCTTTAACCTGAGCATAATCTCTAACACGCTTTAACAGCCTATTTGCAATTCTCGGTGTTCCACGAGACCTAGAAGAAATTTCAAGCAAAGCCTCTTCATCTATTTCTGTTTTCAATATAGAAGCAGATCTCTTAACGATTTTTGAAAGTTCCTCAGGCGAATACAATTCAAGTCTTTGAATAACTCCAAATCTGTCACGAAGCGGTGAAGTAAGCATTCCTGCCTTTGTTGTAGCACCAATCAACGTAAACTTAGGCAAATCAAGACGTATAGAACGTGCAGACGGTCCTTTACCTATAATAATATCCAACGCAAAATCCTCCAAAGCCGGATACAATATTTCTTCAACTGCCCTGCTTAACCTATGTATCTCATCAATAAATAAAACATCACCTTCAGAAAGATTTGTTAAAATTGCCGCTAAATCACCCGGTCGTTCAATCGCAGGTCCAGATGTAATTCTTATATTTACACCGATTTCATTTGCAATAATGTTAGATAATGTTGTTTTTCCAAGACCCGGCGGACCATATAATAAAATATGATCTAAAGCTTCATTTCTAAGCTTCGCAGCCTCAATAAAAACCCTCAAATTCTCTTTAACCTTTTCTTGCCCTGTATACTCACTAAGCCATTTGGGTCTTAACGAATTTTCTTCTGTGTCCTCTTCTTTCACTCCAGGGCATACAATTCTATCATCTTCACTCATAATAAATCTCCAATCAAAACCTTTTTATAAAATAAAGGTGGAAAATAGTCTAAAAAGTTAATATTTGCAAGCAAAACTTTGTGGTCTCCCCAAAAGTTCCACACAGCAAACTATTTATAATCTTAGACTATATCCCGCCTTTAATAATTCAACAACACTTAATAATTAATCGCCAAAGCTAACTCCCAAAGTTCTAGCAACTTTTATCAATTCAGAATCTAGTGGAACTGTCTTTGTTCTTGCAATTTCAGCTTGTCCGATTACATCTTCCAAAGTTGAGTAAGTAACCTCTCCATTTTTCATAGCAACCATAACACCGAACTTACCTTCAACAGCCAATTCCATAGCTTTTACGCCATATCTTGTCGAAAGGATTCTATCATAAGCGGAAGTATCTCCGCCACGTTGAATATGACCAAGAACCGTAGCTCTTGTTTCAATGTCTAATCTCTCTTCAATCTCTTCGGCTATTTTATTTGAAATACCTCCAAGTCTTACAGATTCAGGACTATTTGCAACAATCTTTCTTACAAAGATTTCACCGTCTTTAGGCTTTGAACCCTCTGAAACTGCAACAATAGTATACTTCTTTCCATTATTAGTATTTTTCTTTACGGCTTCGCAAACCTTCTCTATATCATAAGGAATTTCCGGAATTAATATAACTGAAGCCCCACCTGCAATACCTGCCTCTAAAGTAAGCCATCCTGCATATCTTCCCATAATTTCTACAACGGCAACTCTGTGATGAGATTCGGCAGTTGTCCTTAATCTATCTATAGCTTCAGTAGCTGTGGAAACAGCAGTGTTAAACCCGAAAGTCAAATCTGTAGCATTTAAGTCATTATCTATTGTCTTAGGAACGGCAATAACAGGGAAACCAAGTCTTGAAAAATCTCTACCTGAAGTAAGTGTTCCATCTCCTCCAATTGTAAACAAACATTCAATACCATGTTTCTTCATCTGCTCAATACACCTTCCAGACATATCTACAGGCGTAGATGTCTTTTTCTCTAAAAACTTAAAAGGATTATCCTTATTAGAACTTCCTAAAATTGTACCACCTTTCCCAATTAGACCGTCAACAACTTCTAATGTAAGTGGCATTATCCTGTCTTCAACCAATCCGCGATAGCCATCTAAAATTCCAATAACTTCCATACCATATTTTTCAATAGCCGTCTTGGTAATCGCTCTAATTACCGCATTTAATCCGGGACAATCTCCTCCTGCTGTCAAAATTGCTACCTTTTTCATTAAAATTCCTCCCTTTTTATTATAATCATTGATTATTCAGTTCCGAAGTTAATTCTAAATTCTCTACATCAAGTATAATATCGCATTTTTTTGTAATTTTTTCAAGTGTATTTTCAAGATTTATTTGTAAGCCGTTATTATAAAAAACGAACTCGGCCACACGCCTGCAACGTGGATAATTAGGCAATGTCAAGAAGCGGCAAAACCTAGCAACTCTTACTACAATTTTTTCGACCAGTCTTGCATCATCTTGTAAAAAAATTATGCCCAAATTAAGAGGTCCTAACCTCTTAAATTTGTCTTCAAATCTCCTTTCAAAAAACAAGGGTAAAAACTCACTTTCATCTTCCACCACAATATTCCTTTTATTAGCATATTTTACTACTTTCTCATTATACTCTGGAACAGTAATAATACTGTAATTCAGCTCACTAATCCTATTAATTGCACTCTTATACCCGTTCTTTCCAAATGAACCGGCGTCAATAATAGGATTTCCAAAAAGTCGCCTTTCATCTGAAAAACGAACCCTTGCAATCTTTATTTTCTCCATGTGCTCTCCTAAGCACGATATATTAACTCCTTTAAAGCATCCGCTGCCTGTAAATATTCGTATAGCCTTTTTATCATCATCTTATTATTCCTAAAAGTCGGGCGTACAGCTAAAACATCCATAACAAGGCAAATGCCCAAATTAGTGTTAAAAATATCGTCGAAATTTTTGCTTTTTTCTATTATATTCATAATATCAAAACTGTCTTTAACACTATTATATTTTCTGCAAGCAGCATCATGCCTCTTTTTTAATATATCAATAAAATCAGATGCGGAATAGATTTGATATTTATTCATGCCATAAATCCCGGCTGCACATTCAAGCCCATAAACCGTTTGAACATTAAATCTCTTCAAAAGTTTGTAAAATTCCGATGGTTTAAAATAATATCTATGTCCCTGCAATACATTAAAACCTTTTAACGTATCCAAATATCCCATAGTAATATTACGCTCTATAACGTCTTTATTAAACTCGAAAATTCCGCCAAGATCGTCTTTTGGTGATATAAGCTTAATATACGCATCACTTTCTATTGTATTTCTTGTAACTCCGGGGCCTTCAATATCTATTGCAATAATATTCTTTATACCCTTTTCAATTAACATATTTATAGGCATAACATCAGCAATTCCACCGTCAATAAAAGTATCATCATTAATTTTTTGAGCCTTAAAAATCGGGAAGCAAGCGGAAGCTAAAATTCTGTCAACGAATTCATCTTTAGGAATGTCATTTTTAAAATACACAACTCCCGCCTTGTCTTTTACTGAAAACGCAGTAACTCCCAACTCACATTTAGACTTATAGATCTTTTCAATATCCAAATACTTTTCTAAAGTCTCCTTTAATGCCGTATTGTCAAGTCCATTGTTCTTTATGTACTCACCGGTAATTTTAACAACATTCTTTAAATCGAAAATGTCTTTATCTGTATCTAATTCGATTTTATTCTTAAAAATATCATCGAAAGTAATATTTCTGTATAATTCTATTAACTTTCTAACATCATTTTGAACTATAAAAGCACCATTTATTGCCCCTATAGAAGAGCCTGAAACCATAGCAATATCTATTCCAAGCTCTTTTAATGCCTTAGCGGCACCAGCCTGATAAGCACCTCTAGTACCGCCTCCGCCTAAAGCCAAACCATACTTTACTTTTCCTCTCATATTTGCTCCTCATATTTTATCAAAAACTAAGACTATAGATTTTTATATAACCCCTTATCAACCAAAGTTTTTATTGAAGCTCTAACCGGCTCAACATCGTCTTTATAAGTTACACCATACCATCTGTCATCTGTAGTTAAAACTTTAACTTTTTCGCCCTCTTCCTTAATCATCCTATCCACAATACAAGGAAGTAAAAATTCGCTCTTTAATGGATTTTCCAAATTACCTAAAAAATTTTCAAAACCTCTCTCAAGTTCGTCAAATATGTTTGTATCAAATCCCCACATATTCATTGAAACGGTGGTGTCAAGCGGTATGCCGGAGTTTTTATCCAGATTAAAAGTTTCAACAATAGAAGTTAAATAGCTATATTTATCCGTTTCGCAAACTCCTCTTGTAACTGTTCCGTTCTCAGTAAGTGTATTTCCAAGCTTATAACCAACCATGCAGATTTTCTTTTGAGTAATAAGATAATCATGAATTATTTTATATGCACTTTTTCCATAGTAATCGTCTGCATTTATTACTGCAAAAGGATTCTTTACAACATCTTTCGCACATAAAATAGCGTGCCCTGTTCCCCACGGTTTTTCACGACCTTCCGGAACAGAAAAAACCTTAGGTATTTTATCTAATTCCTGAAAAACATATTCAACATCAGTCATCTTTTCAATTCTTTTTCCGGCTGCTTCTCTAAAATCATGTTCAATAGACTTTTTGATAATAAAAACTACTTTTGAAAATCCGGAATGAATTGCATCATACACAGAAAAATCAATAATAATTTCTCCGTTTGGACCAATCGGCGTTATTTGTTTCAAGCCGCCAAACCTACTTCCCATACCTGCTGCCATTACTACTAAAGTTGCCTTATCTTCCATACCCATTTTTATTCTCCTCCTGCCATTTTAATGTATCTTTGCACATATCCTCTAAAGTATGAGTAGCTTTAAAACCAAGCTCACGTTCCGCCTTAGAAGGATCGGCATAACATTCTCCAATATCCCCGGGACGTCTTCCTGCAATTTTGTAATTAATACGTCTGCCAAGTACCTTAGAAAATGCATTAACCATATCTAAAACACTATATCCTTGCCCTGTACCAAGATTATATATAACAACTCCGACTCTATTCTTTATTTTCTCTAAAGCATTTAAATGTCCTTTAGCTAAATCCACAACATGAATATAATCCCTAACGCCGGTTCCGTCTTTTGTATTATAATCATTTCCAAAAACACTAAGACATTCAAGCTTTCCAACAGCAACTTGTGATATATACGGCATCAAATTATTTG
>CAZXFU010000051.1:0-9041 GCA_964640345.1 uncultured Eubacteriales bacterium | reverse complement strand
TTTTATCGAAAAAGATAAAGAGGTTACAAATATATAAAATTTGGTTTGGGACATTGCTCTTTTATTTCATCCTTATCTTCAAAAGTCTTGCCGTAAATTCTATATACATCTTCTACTGGATATATCTTTAATTCTCCATTAAACAATTTTTCTTTAAATCCCATAAAACATACCTCCTAAATAAAAAGATGTTACTCTAATCAAGTTCATTTTCTCAATTATATTCGTAACATCTTGTTTTCTTTTCTAATAAAATTAAGATTTTTCTAATACTTTGTATGTACTCATCACATACTTTTCTTTCTTGTTTATCAACGATTTCTTTTCTAAATCTAGTGTAATTCTTTAGTATTTTTTTAATAATAGAAATCAAGAAATTTTTATACACTTCAATTTTTCCTGCTGAAGCCACAAACTCGCTGATTTTCATATAAATATGTCTATATCTTACTTCATAGTTAACTTGCAACATTTATCTTCCTCCTTTCATTTTGAGCATAAAAAAACACCTACTGATTTTTTCAGTAAGTGTCTAAAAACTTTATAAACTATAAATCTAAACTATTTTTGTTTAACAAAAATTCCTCTAAACTTATTATTAAAATTCCTTCTTCATTTCTCCAAAGATTTATATCATCTTTAACAATAATTATTTTTTTGAAACTATCATCTATATTAACTAAAGATTTTTGCTCTTGTTCCATCTTTTCCTTATTCGGAATAGCAAAGGCAGATTGAATATAATATCTTTTACTTGCTTGATTACATACAAAGTCTACTTCTAATTGCTTTCTTATTGTTTTTCCCGTACTATCCTTTTCAAAACGTTCAACAACTCCTACATCAATATTGTATCCTCTAACTAATAATTCATTATAAATTATATTTTCCATCAAATGGTCTTCTTCTTGTTGCCTAAAATTTAGCCTTGCATTTCTTAAGCCAATATCCGTAAAATAATATTTAGAAGGTGTTGTAATATATTTTTTCCCTTTTATATCATATCTTTCTGCCTTATTTATTAAAAATGCATCTTGTAAATAATATATATATGAATTTATTGTATTTCTATTTACATCTGTATATCCACTACTTATAAAAGTATCACACAATTTCTTCGGATTTGTTAAAGAACCTACAGATGAAGATAACATATTGATAATAGTTTCTAATATGTCTTCCTTTTGAATTTTATTTCTTTCAATAATATCGTTTAAATAAGTATTTTTAAATAAATCATTTAAATATGCACTTTTTTCTTCTGTTGTTTTTAAATATAATGTATATGGCATTCCTCCATAAGTCATATAATCCTTTAATGCTCTTTTTTTATCTTCGTATGCATTATAAAATTCTGAATATGAAAGAGGATAAACTCTTATTTCATCTCCTCTGCCTCTAAATTCTGTAATAATATCCGTAGAAAGAAATTTAGAATTACTTCCTGTTACATAAACATCCAAATTATTCTTCCTTAAAAAGCTATTTAAAACGCTTTCAAAATCTTTGACTTTTTGAATTTCATCAAGAAGTATATAATACATATCATTATCTTTAACTTTACTCATAATGTGTTCATATAATTTTAAGCCATCTGTTGTCAATTCTCTATTTTCAATAGAATCTAAATCAACTTTTATAATATGATCTTCTTTTACTCCATCATCTAATAATGATTTTTTAAATATTGGGTCTAATAAATATGATTTTCCACTTCTTCTTAAGCCTGTAATAATTTTAATCATTTTGTTATTTTTTTTATTTTTTAACTTTGTTAAATATAACTCTCTATCTATATTCATAGCACACTCTCCATTTACTTTTTTTGTGTATGCACACACTTTTTGTTATTATTATAATCCATAAAATATAATTTAGTCAATTGCTTTTTACTTTTTTTGTGTATATACACACTTTTTGTTATTATTATATTTCATATTTAAAAAATTATTCCATAATAGCCCCTTAAAATTATGTTTTATACTTCAGCTTCATAAACTGCATTACTTCTTTGAGTTTCTTCTTCATCAATAGCTCCGATTTCATCTTCATACTTATCTACATTCAATTCTTGGTCTATTTCAGCCTGTCGTTTTGTTAATATTTCTAGTTCTTCAGCATATTTAAATGGTTTTTCAAGTTCAACTTTACATTGTTCCACTTGTCTTTCTTTATCTTTTTTATTCTCAATAGCATTATCTAATAATTTAGGTAATTCGTTGATTTTTTCATCTATTTTAGTGATATTCAAAGATGGTATTAGCTTAAGTTCAAATTTTTGTACTGTTTCCCCTTTTATAAGTACTTCTTTTGTTGGTAGTTTCACATTTCCAAAGAAATCTACATTACTTTTACTTATCAAAGCTATGTCAAATCCTCTATACTTACAAATATGATATTCTTTATCAAGTTCCATATACTTCTCAGATTGTTTTATTATTTCTTCTCCTGCTTCTTTTGGTGTATTAAAAATATTTTCGCCTATTTGCATAGTAAAGTTTTCTTCTGGTTGTTCTGACTCTATTTTTAATACATCACTTGAAAGATTTTTCATTATATTCTCAAGTCTTTCAATATCTCGTGGTAATATTTTAGTTAAATTATCTTGTAGTCTGTAAATCGTACCATTGTATTGTTTTTTCAAATCTTTCAGTCTATTTACTTCCATATCTACTTTAAACTTTTCCAAAATCATAGGATTTCCACTTGCAATAGCTTTTACTTGTGCATAATTAAGACTACTATCATCAATGTCTTCCATATTTCTACCAATAACTTTACCTCTCATAATTTGAGCTATAAACTTGTGTTTTGTTTCTATTGTTTGCCAACTATATGCATCAAAACTGCCCTCTGTTACATATCTATAAATTTGTACTTCTGGATTTTCATTACCTTGTCTTAATATTCTTCCCTCTCTTTGTTCAACATCACTAGGTCTCCACGGCACATCAAGATGATGTAATGCAATAAGTTTCTTCTGCACATTAGTTCCTGCCCCCATTTTTGCAGTACTTCCCATTAAAACTCTAACTTCTCCACTTCTTACTTTCTTAAACAAGTTATCTTTCTTTGTATCAGTATCTGCATCGTGAATAAATTGTATTTCTTCAGCAGTGACTCCTCTTTCTATTAATTTATTTTTTATTTCATTATAAACATCAAACTTTCCCTCAATGTTTGTCGGAGTAGATAAATCACAAAATACCATTTGTGCTGATTTTTGCTCTTTTGTTTCATTCCATATCTTATAAATATTTTCTACTGCTAAATTTACCTTACTATTTGGTATATCTCCATAAGATTCATCTATCAACCTTAAATCAAGTGCTGCTTTTCTTCCATCATTAGTTATTTTCAGCATATTATCTTCATACGGCTTTACATCGCCTCGTTTTATTGCTTCAGATCTTTCGACTAATGTATCAATGAATTCTTTTAATTCTTCACTAGGTTTTGTTGAAATTATAATTGGTTTTCCACTTTTCAACTCTGGTGTTGGTAACTTCAACATTTCAGCAGTTTGTATATCTGCAACTTGTCTAAACAAACTCATTAATTCTGGTATATTATAAAATTTACTAAATCTTTGTTTTGTTCTATATCCACTACCATCTGGTGCTAATTCAAAATTAGTAACAACTTCTCCAAAAGTACTTGCCCAATCATCAAAGTTTTCTAGCCCATACTTTTTAAGTGTTTGAGGTTGCAAATACCTCTGCATTGTATATAACTCTGACATAGAATTACTTACAGGCGTACCAGTTGCAAAAGTAACTGCTCTAGAATTTCTATTCTTTTGCATTAAATACTTAATTTTCATATACAAATCAGATGATTTTTGTGCTTTTGTTGTTTGAACTCCTGCAATATTACTCATTTTTGTATAAAGATAAAGATTTTTATAATTGTGTGCTTCATCAACAAAAATATAATCAACTCCTAAATTCTCGAAGTTGATTGTTTTATCTCTTGGCTTACTCTTTATTAATTCTTTTAAGTTTTTCTCTAAATTCTTTTTCAAAGTTTCCAGTTGTTTTACAGTTCTCTTATTTCCTCTTTCTTCTCTTGAATTTTCTAAAGCTAAAGTAATTGCATCTATTTCATCTTGTATATGCTTTTCTTCTGTTTCTTTTGATACTGGTATTCTTTCAAAACTACTATGTGCAATTATTACTGCATCATAATCTCCAGTAGCGATTTTAGAAATTAATCTTCTTCTTCTTTGTGGCTCAAAATCTTTTTTAGTAGCAACTAATAATTTTGCAGATGGATATAAGTTATAAAATTCACTTCCCCATTGTTCTACCAAGTGATTCGGAACAACTATTAAAGGTTTCTTTGCAAGTCCTAATCTACGAAGTTCCATACAACTTGTTACAACTTCAAAAGTCTTTCCTGCACCTACACAATGAGCAAGTAATGTATTTCCACCATACAAAATTCTTGCAACTGCATTACTTTTAGCATATTCTTCTGCAATTTTTAATTTTTCTTTTACATCGCCACTTAAGTACTCATCAGCAGTTTCCCAACCACTATTTCTATTATCTTGGGCTACTTTTAATGGATTTCTAAATATTTTCCCCTCTAAATCTTGCACTATTTCATCAAACTCTTTATTGGTAAGACTTTTCATATATTCTATATCTACTCTACCTTTTTGATTAAGTGATACAACTAATGCTTCGTCAGAAGTTTCAACAGAGGTTATCTCTTTATATGGACTTATTGTTCTTTTGTAAAAGATTTCACTTTTAGTTACTTCTTTTGTAGCTTCATCTACATTTTCAAGTGCAGTTAATAACGGATAATCAATATCATCAGAAAATGCAGTTTTGTTGCCTTTACTTGTCAAATAACCATATTTATCAACAAACTTATCATATAATTCATTCAGTTTATTTTGGTAAATAGCCATTTCCTCATCATTATTATTAAGTAACTGTACATTTATCAATTCTTTTAACGATTCACGAATTGCTATCATACCTTTTATTCTTTCAGCAGTTATTCCATCTTTCTTTTGTTCAACCATAACAGAATCAACTCTTTGATAAATAACTCCATCAACAAGTGTGTAATTATAGTTTTTAACATTCATATCAGCAGGAATTGTTTTGATATCTTCCGTATCAAATTCTCTATCAATTTCTACTTCTTCAAAAATATCACTTGGCAAATATTCAATAACTTTATTAAGTTGTTCAGATAAAGAAGTATCTCTATTTGGTACAACTTCAATATCTTTTCCAAATTGTGTTGTAGTAATATTTAGTTCTCCCATTATCATTTGAGGATTATCTACAAAATATTTGTTTATATTTATGCCCTCATCATATTCTTCTGTATCAAGCCAGTCTGCGTGTTCATAAGAAAGACTTTCTCTCTTTTTTAAGAAAATAATATCACTCGTAACTTCTGTATTAGCTATTCTTTTAAACGCATTATTAGGAAGTCTTATTGCACCAATAAGTTCTGCTCTTTCATTTAAGTATTTTCTTATTTGAGGATTTAATTTATCCATCGTGCCTTTTGAAGTAATAAAGGCAATTATTCCACCTGTTCTTATCTTATCAAGACTTTTCGCAAAGAAATAATCGTGAATTAAAAAGTTCTCTTTGTTATACTTTGGATCATATACTCCATAATTACCAAAAGGTACATTTGAAATTGCTATATCATAAAAGCCATCTGGCAATTCTGTTTCTTCATAACCTCCCACAAAAACATTCGCTTTTTGATATAATTGCTTTAAAATAGAGCCAGAAATTTTATCTAGCTCTACACCTGTTATATGTGAATTTTCAAAACTATTTGGTAACATACCTAAAAAGTTACCAACCCCTGCACTCGGCTCTAACACATTACCTTTTTTTACGCCCATTTTATCTAAAGCATTATAGATACCCTTTATTATCTCTGGCTCTGTATAAAAAGCATTTAATACTGATTCTTTCGCTTGTTTATATTCATCTTCAGTTAATAGTTGTTTTAATTCGTTATATTCATTTTTCCATTCTAAAGCATTTTCATCAAATATTTTTGGATTTCCACCCCATCCAGTATATTGTGCTAATACTTTTTGTTCTTCAGCAGTTGTTAATCTATTTTCAAATTCTAATTCTTTTATCAACTTTATCGCTTTAATATTTTTTTGATATTTTTCTCTCAAATTTCCATCTGACAAATTCATATCATCTGTAATCTTAAAGTTTATTTTTTGTACCTTTATTTCTTCTTTAATT
This sequence comes from uncultured Eubacteriales bacterium, assembly GCA_964640345.1. Classification (GTDB taxonomy): domain Bacteria; phylum Bacillota; class Clostridia; order TANB77; family RGIG9151; genus RGIG9151. The sequence goes on along the minus strand of CAZXFU010000051.1, from coordinate 2,793 downwards.
GGCATATTTTCAATTTTATTATCATAAATATAATACAAACCACCATCTATAAGATTTTGAATTTTTGAGGCAACATTATTCCAATTTAGTTTTATCTCTTTATATCCCTCAAGAGATATTTTCATACCATTGTAATTTATGTTGTAATCAACAAAACCTTTTAGATTTTTATATTCATAACTATTGCCACTCAAACCATACTCAGATTTTAGGAATTTAACTTTTTCTGGAACTCCCTCAAGTTCAGAAAAAGCTTTATAAATTCTAGCTTTTCTATTATTTCGACTTTCTAGTAGTACATCATTTACAATTTCATCATCAGATATGTTTTCTACTACTGTTGGTGTATTTAATGTATTTTGATTAAATAACCTTTCAAAATTATCTATACTTTCAATTCTTGAAATTGGATATGAAGATTTCAAATCAAACAATACAATATTTCTTTCTTTGATTTCTTCAATTTGAAAAGGTCTATCATTTTCCAGATATGCAACTTGTCCTATTTCATATTTAGGATTTTGTTTGTTTATCTCTAATTCGTTAAACAAAGAAAAAAGAGTAGTTTGTTCTACCCTTTTATTAGTCGTATTTATAATGGTTGGTACATCATTTCCTGCAACAATTCCTCCACTTGACTCTGAATCATCCTCTCGTACTGTACTTTGTCCATAAAGTTGTTCTCTGTTAGTGGATTCTTGTTCTTCAACTCTATTGTTAGTTGCTCTCTGTATTCCATCACTTGTCGCTGCCTTTCCTCCAACTTCTCCATTAGAGTTCCCTCCATTATCAATTCTTGGTACTTCATTGGATACTCCTGTTTGATGTACTGCTTGATCTGTATTCCATAACGATTTAGACTCATAATTCATTTCCCCTTTCTTTTTATTTAATTCTTGTTTTACCTTATATTCAACCATTCTTAATAATTCAGAAGATTCGTTTATACAAAATATACCTAACCTTTTTAATTGTCCTATATCTTCAATTTCATTAAAATTTTCAAACAAGGTTTCTTCATTTTCTATTTTCAAATTACACCTTTTAGATATAACATACATTACTGCATCTACTGCATTTTCAATAAATTCACTCGAAAATGCAATTTTTTCATTTTCAGTATTATTTATTAATTTCTCATAAATTCTGTTTCTAATTGCCCTTTTAAGCTTTACTACTTCACTTACATTCATTACTTCAGCTAATATTCTTTTTGCTTCGCTTGACTCAATAGTCCATTTTTTAGGTAAAGTCTTATTGTTTCCCCAAGTTTGAGAAACATCGAAAACATACTTAATTTTTATATCATTTTCATCATCAGAAATGGCTTTTATGCTCTTTTCTCCCCTCTTTACCATTCTATCTATGCTATTCCATTGTTCAATGGTAGCACAAGTCGTTACATTTGGATTTTGAGCATATATTAGTAATGTTTCTGCAAACGAATATTTATAAAAATTACTAGCAAAATCTAAATACTTTTTCCATTCTGTACTATTTTGTCGGATTATATCTAACTGTGTATCATAAATCTCTTTTGCAAATTTAAGACTCTCTTTGTAAGACATACTCCCTCCCTCCTTATTAAGTTTTCAATATACTTTTTACACTTTAATGATATACCATTAGGTTTCACAAAGTCCACCCTCGCTTATATCAAGCATTTGCTCAATATACGCTTGTCTATTTGAATACTTTTCAGATAGTTTTTTATCACTAATTAAGTACTTTGTAACACTATCCGCAAAATCTTCAGAATAATTATTTTTTTCTATAATATATTTCTTTGAATAGTTTGAAATATAGTTATTATCTTTTCTTACTGCCTCTGAATAATCTGTATAATGATAATCTAGCACTTTATACTGCATTAGCTTATTTCCCCAAATATGTGCAAATTCGTGGTAAATAATGTGCTTCTGGTTAGCAACGCAATAACTTGAAAAATCATATAATTTTATTGTTCTATCTTTTGAAACTCCTGCAACATTTTCTTCCACTTCATTGTCATATAATACTAGTTTATCCACACAACCCACAATTTCTGGTGGTATTTCTTCTAACAAACTAATAACATTTGTTAAATCTTCTTCATTTTGGCACTCAATTTCTAGTTGTTTTTGTGTTTTTTCATTAGTATATAAAAAAAGTTCCAATTCGTTTTTAACTGGAACTTTTCCTATAACACTATTATTATTAATAATTAGAATCATCATCAAATAAACAATATATATATTCTTCATCTTATCTCCTTATTATAATTAAGCATAAAAAAACAAAGTACATTTTTATCTGCACTTTGTTGGTTATTATTCGTGATTAACTTTTTTCTGACGTGTCTACCTTATACCAGGTTATTTTTAGTTTCCCATTTTATTACAGCATTTTCTCTATTTTTTGTATTTTTTATTAAAATCTAATAATTTTCAAAAAATCAAAAAACCTTTATTTTCAATGCTTTGAGGCATTATTCACGACATAGCAACGCAATAGTCTCCACGTGGAAGCTCCACGGAAACATATCCACCGGTTGGACCTTCCTAATTTCGTACCCGTCCAACATTTCCACATCTCTAGCAAGTGTACCAGGATTACAACTAACATACACAATTCTATCCGGTTTCATCTTAATAATCGTATCTAAAAGCACCTTATCGCAACCGCTTCTTGGCGGGTCTACAACAACAACATCGGCAGCTATTCCATCGTCATACAACTTCGGCACTACTTCTTCAGCTTTTCCACAGTAAAACAGTGCATTTGTAACTCCGTTTTCTTTCGCATTTTCCTTTG
>CAZXFU010000050.1:0-9156 GCA_964640345.1 uncultured Eubacteriales bacterium | reverse complement strand
CCTAATACCCCACTTCATACCTTTGACGCCATAATGCATTAAATAATCAGTCATCGCCTTCTCCTAGTAAATTAATACGCCATTCTAGTTCGTCTATCCGCTTCTGAATAGCATCGAATAATGCCGAGTTACTAGGCGGATCAAACACCATCCTAACTCGCAAAAATATGTACGGTTTAATAATATTCAAAACATCTATAGAGGATGATAATTCTTCCCATTTTGATTCATCCGAAACAAGATCAGAATCTAACTGTACACCCAGCTGTTTTAATACGGGTAACACCATGTTAATATCGACCAAAACGTCTGAATCAAAATAGTCATAATTATTAGGTAACCCCAATAACTTTTTTATCGTATATAAAACATTGTCCATTTATGATCGTCTTCCTTTAAGAATTCTTCCAGCAGCATCGATACCATTGTTAACCGCCCGTCTTAGCTCTGGTTCACGACCAGTAAAAACAGCAACTGTATATATACCGCCGGCAACAGAAATGGCGGTCCCAGCTGCTTTTTTTCCAACTTTATATGCATATTCAGCATTATGTTTAGTGGTATCTTGACGAGCATAACGGTCGCTCTTAGCACTATAACGATTGCTATAATAATCGAAAGCGGTTTCATAATCCCGTTTACCATAACGAGTCTTGTTTTGATTGATACGATTTTTAATCTTTTTTCGTCTATTTCCGGCACCCTCACCGGTAGACATTCTAGCTTTATGGTATTCCTTAGCGTCTTTCTTGGCAGCTCGTCTAACGCCCCACTTCATACCTTTAACACCGTAATGCATTAAGTATGGTTCTTCGTGTTTGTAATAATAGGTTTTCATTTGCTCTCTCTCTCTCTCTCTCTGATCATTTCCAAATATGTTTTCATTATTCTGGATCTATTTCTAATAAACCCTTTACGTAATCCGAATATGTACTACCTCCCATATTAGGAATTCGCTTGTTTCCATAGCGTCCAAGCAAATACTTAGCAGCGTTAGCGGTTTCTTTATCATAGTCACGTTGTACAGTCTTTAGCTGAGCCTCGGCATCGGCAAAAAGTGATTGATAATCCAACCCATCCATCTTACCAGTTTGCGGATTTCTTACGGATGTAGCCCCGCTCTTGTGTAATGCGACAAGCGTGCTGGTGTTCGCTATAACTTTGTTTCTTCTTTCTCTAACCTCAGATAATTTTTTCGTAGCTTCGACTAACTCCGGCCGCTTTAAAAAATCGTCGGTTGCTTTATACGGATCACCAGACTTGAATACTCTGCGCGCAGCATCATATGTTTTGCGTTGATCTCTTTTTTTTCTAACGCCCCACTTCATACCTTTAACACCGTAGTGCATTAAGTATGGTTCTTTTGATTTGTAAAAATATGTTTTCATTTGCTCTCTCTCTAATCAAAAGCTTCACGATTAATTTTATACGCCACGTAACCGTCCATCATGGCAGCTACGTTATCAATCTTCTGATCATTTCGCTTTTTCAAAAGTTTCCGATTGCCATTCGTGTCTTCCATAGTAATACAGTTCCCCATCGTGAAACTCATCAAGGATTCGTCAAATTCTAGCATTCGTTCCGATGCCAGTTTTTTTAAATCACCCAAAGGAACGGATTCCGTTCGAGCACCTTGAATAACCTTGACTATTCCAAACGGCCCATTCTCGGTGCTCCACCATTCAACAAATTCTTTGGCATTATATGGGTCATAACCGAAACTCCGAACATCGTACTGACACGAATCGATATGATTACTTAAATCGTCGAATACATCACGCATATCTAGCACTGAACCATTCAAAACGATTAAACTTCCTTCATTCAAAAATTCATCATACTTGATTCGCATGGCCGGAGGAAGCCTCTTCAGCGTCAACTCTGTAATATAACTCCGTGTCTTTACTCCAAAACTTCCATCCCGAAGAGGAAACAAAAATGTAAAAGCACAAAAATCGTCACCACGGGAAAGGTCTCCTCCAAGAGAGCACGGCATACCCCAAAAACTTCTAGGACGATGAGGCAGAGTTTCCTCATATGTGAAGAAATATGTGTAACCCTCCAATGGGATACCAAAGCGTTTCGCCAAAATATCATTTCGAGCAGCGGGAGCATTTTCAGCTCTTTCAACATCTAACTGATACGTTTCATAGCTTACAGTTTTTCCGATGTTTGGATTAGCTTTTATCCACATATCAGGATTAGCCACCTCGGATACATCATCCAATTTGTAGTACCATATAGATACATGCGGATTAATATACTCGCCCTTTAATATATCCATCAATTCCATTTTGATTGTATCGCCACTACCGTTGCGCACCGTTCCCTCAGAACTCATAGCAACAATGAGCCAATCATCGACTTTAGACGCCCCTTGCTCTATTGCCCCTATTGGATCTTCTCTGATGTCGCAAGAAAGCCATTCATCGACAGTAGAGCACTTAACTCGAAGTCCTTGTAATTTACTAACCTGCATCGGCCGACTTTCAAGCAAGGAACCAGTTATGAAATTTTCTACACCTTTCTTGGTTGAGGCGAGCTTCTGCCGATTAGCTTTCGAACCAGTCGTGTTCTGTAAAGACCCACTGGTCAAAAACTTAAAAAGCGGCCCTCTAGACCGCGTAATAGAAGTTCGTATTGGAGAAAGGATTTCCTCAGATTGGCGAATAGTTGGGGCAACGGTTATCTGATGGGTTGTAGTAGTATCAACGTTCAAAAAGTAGCTTTGTATGATGGAGCCGTACATTGATTTAGCGGCGCCTCTTGCCACTATGAGATACTGTTTATTAACGAGGCGCTTCTTAACCATTTTGCGAACGTAATGCCCTCCGGGTTCGTTTTCGTTTGGTTCATAAATACTTTTCTCTACAAAATAGTACCAACCGAAAATTTGTTCAGCCCAAAGCTTAAACGAATCAAGCAAATTAAGATCTGACCCGTCGGTTAACGTTAATTCGTTTTCGCAATAAGCAATAAAGCCATTAATAGCTTCCCCATCATAATAAACCCCGGGATTCTCAATCAACGAATCAATCCGATTCATCTCCATAGAGATTTCTTTATTAACCGGAATATCGCCGCGTAACACGGCATCTCGAAATAAGCCATAGTAATATGGCGTTGCCGTATTAGATAATCCCATTTTGATTTATCTCCTTCGCTTTTTTCGCGCAGCCCCGAATAATGTGTATAACTTAGCGCCCGCGTTTTTCATTCTTTTCAGCTTTTTTATCACTAATCTTCGAAGCACATTCATCGCAAAAATAGCGAAATGTTTCACTTAAAGTACGTGTTTTTCGAACATAAGTAACAGAAGGAGGGCTAACGATGTCATCATGCAAATTAATAGCATGTCTTTTAATTCTTTTTAACACTTCTAGAACCTCCTGACATATAATAATTATCCAAAATCTCGCGCCTTGACAACTTTGAATTTGGATGCTCGGACAAATAATCTTCTACGATACGTTGCTGATTCGTATTGCGTTTAGCTACCACCGCCGCAGAAACCGCGACAGAAGGCTTCATAAGAGATGAAACTTTATAAGCCATAACCTGCTTTCGTATACGTGGAAGATTATTATTTATTTCAATCATATCGACGGGCACAGATTGTATTTTTTTCCAATTTCCCCCAAAAAATATTGTCGGTTCCTTTACAGCTCGAGCATAACCACTATACTTGGAATCGTTGATGTCTATTATAGCGTCATAGCCGTGTTTTTTCAACTCATTGTAAAATTCAACGTTCAGTCCTTTGTCTTGTACCTCGGGGGTTGATTGAATCATACTAAAGAAAGCGTATGCATACTTGTTATTGCTTTTACTTTTTTTAACGGCATCTGGAGCAAGTAGGGCCAAGTTCGAATTATCAATAGCCTCATTGACTTTTCTTTTAAACTCTGAATCGGATTTCATTTTCGAAATAAATATGTCCCTGGCATGCTTATTCGATGCCCTTTTTATTGTCGATTGTAATTCCACTTCATTATTAAAAATTCCTTCGGACTTGTACGCGAAATTCTTTAATTTTTTAAAAGCCTCAAACTTTGTTTTTTCAACAGGATATGTCCCACCATATATTTTTTTATCTCTTTTGTTGATAGCGGCATAAAACGGATATCCATTAAAAGTTGCATCCTTTTTGGCGTTAATGTTCTGAACGACAAGCCCAGATTCAAAAGTTTTGTCGCAATACTCTCTGCCAATATAAACAGCAGCACTAGTAGCTATTATGCCTAGCGCGATTCCACCTGCTATGGCAACTCTTTTTTCAGTTTTTATTCGAGAATTTGTGGCGGTCAATGCCGCATCTCTACTGTATCCAGCTTTTTCATACTTGGCAACTAAATTCTCTCTGTGTTTTTTAAAAATGCTCTTAGATTGACCGTCTTTAGAATCGGAATATCTTTTCTCTCCCGCAGATGTCAATGTTCCATCTTCATTCTGGAATCTTCGCACACCCCACTTTTGGCCCTTTATGCCATGATGCATAAGGTATGATTCGTAATAATATATTTTCATTCGTTCTCTCTCTGAAAATTTAGAATATCGCATACTTGCATGTCGTTTCGTCGTTGTCTATAATAAAAAAATAGGAGGTAACGACCATGTCCGAAATATTAACGGAAAAGAAGGTGCTCAAAATGCTTGGCGCTGATAACTTTAGAAATTTAACTAAAGATCAAATAATAGAATTCATTTCGAACATACCAAACATGGACAAAGAATTAGCAATGAAATGTTTGGATAAAATTCCATTCTATACGGATTGTGCATCAAAAGTAACCGAGACATATTTTAAATTATGTGATTCTATATTCAACGCCGAAATAAATGATCTGGAAAAAGTGGAAGTTGATGCATATAAAACCATCATAGATAGTTGTCGTGATAGAATTTTTAAATACGAAAAGAATGGGATTCCAATGACACACGAAGAATACATGGATTTAATGTCGACAATGCAAGAAGCAGCCGAGGGAATATCCCTATCAAATAATCGTCTTATTAATTTTAAAAAGCATATCATAAACATCGCTTCGTCTATGGCTTTTTTTACAATAGGTGGTGTGGCAACTATACTCGGAGTAAAGATAAAACTGCCTAAAATATAATCACCATAATTTTGTGTCGCCAGAATGTCGAACATGAATATCTTCATTAAAAATACCATTCGCTGAAAACCCATAATGAATTAAGTTATGGGTTTTTTTAGTGACAGATATAAGATACTCTGGATTCAGTATGTCTGGTGAGCCATTTAGAATATCCTCTTTACCGATAGGATTCAAATGATGAATTAGTATCGGTTCGCCATTTGGAATCGGCCTATCTTCAAGCCCTAAATCACAGCCATTATCTCGCAAAATAACAGTGTTTCTTACCGATTTCCATTCTTTCGATTTGTAAAACCGCTGATTTAAATATCGATCAAACCCAAAAGTATCTTCTCCTACTAAGCCGTTTAGTTGTAAATATGCCACTCGACCGGCATAATCGGGAATCTGAATCAACTCAGAATATCTTCTCTTAATCATCTATCAACCGTTTCGAATATGCATATTCTACGGCATCCAAATAATCACGACCATGAATTCGCGATGTCTTTTTACTGCCATGCAACCACCGATATCCGTCGTTATCTACTTGTAACGCAACACCAGATTTTTTATTTGTAAGCACCGTGCCAACTGGCAATTGATGTTTCTTTGCTTCCTCTACCAGTGCTAAAAAATCAGACCTGTCTTGTTTATAATACTTCGAGTATTTTTTTGCGCGCCGTAATCGGTCTTTACGTTCTCTCTTTTTTCCTTTCGCCGTAAGTGTTCCGTCAGCATTTTGATAGCGCCTAACGCCCCACTTCATACCTTTAACACCGTAGTGCATTAGGTATGGTTCTTCGTGTTTATAATAATATGTTTTCATTTCTCTCTCTCTCTGACAGTTTAGAACGTCCAGGCGTCACTTTGTAAAATATCCAAACTGCTTATCTCAGACCACACACCAGAAGTCTTTTGATAAACTTTTGCAAATTCATATCGCCAGGCCTCGGTTGCTGTGTACCCCAAAGTCACCTCGTTAATATACAGCCGCCCGCTTCTTGTAGAATAAATACGAATATACTTCACCCCAGCCCATGAACCAGTAAATGTATTGGTTTCTTGTGAAGCGAATGTTCCGATTGTTGTCCATGTAGAGCCGTCACTTGATACCTGTAACGTTTCGGTGGTAGTCGGTCTATACGAACTTGATGCCGAATAGCATTCAAAGCTAGTTAGTGTAACGGCTTCGGCCAGAGTGAACAATATGTATTTTGTAGAATATGAGCTACTTCTAGATGAAGTCTGCCAATAGGTGCTCGTGTTTCCATCCATTATGTTATCGAGCGACCCCCCGGACGAGCCAGTAGTAAATGTTGTAGATAACGATACCTCTACCTCCGAACTGGCTTTACCCCCAGCCCCGACTAACCAAATATCACCGTCACTCCCACCACTAGGTTCAGAAGAAGATAATGTGACCGAATGCGTTGCAACGATGGAAGCAGTGCCAACCAATGATTCGCCGCTTTTATCATGCGCCGTAGCCCCTTTAGCTAAGGTTTCGGCCGTGACTGTATCAGACGTAAGGTCGAGCAGCACATCATTGGCAAACTCAACACGACTAATACCCATGACTAAACTCCTGCAATTATCACGGTTGTACCGCCGGCGGAATTATCCATCTCCACATATGAGATCTTATCTACGTCGACCTGAGATAAATAATCATAGCCGTCATCTGGCAGAATTGTCTGGGCCGTCGTCTTCGGAGTAACAGATTTAGTTTGCACTTTGACTTCGGAAGAAGGTTCAAGCGTTCCGGTCACACCGAGAATCGTAATACCCTTTTTGATATTCGCCGCAATTAACTTAGCCGCTTCTGTGGATAAAATCGTCACTTTACCGGAACCGTCATGATAACCCTGGGGGATCGATACAGAACCGTTAATTGTGTCGATGGTCAATTCAACCGAACCATTGTTCGGCATGTTGCCGGTTAGTAATACCCCTCGTGCCCATGCAGTTTTATTCTCCAATATTTCATCGAGTTTAACAGTCGCACCCTGAGTATTTGCATCATATGAACATGTTCCGGTGATAAGATTTCCCTCTGCATCATGTGCTGTAAATCCAGTTAAAATTTTCTCTGCCGTAACTGTATCAGGAGATAAATCGATTAACGTCGTATCTCCAAAAATCACTTTCGATATAGCCATTACATTTCACTCCCTATGTAAATCGTTGTTCCGTTATGACCATTATCCACTTCGTAAAACGGAATCGCTTTAATGCTTACGTCTTCTTTCATGACCTTGTCTGCGGTTGGAAGAGATTGGGTGTTAACCTTCGGCGTAACAACATAGTTTCCCTCGTAATAATCGTGGTCAACATCGCGCTCGGTAACAATTCCGAAATCAGCTTGTAACTCATTACCGTTAGAAAAGGCATCCCCTAAAATTAAGTCAACCTCGATTGGAATAACGCCGCCAGCATCTATTAACTTGTCCTCTGAGAAATTTGAAAAAATGTTTGAAGCGATGTTCAAATCAAAAATAGTGGACTCTGCAATCAGTTCCATCAGATAACACCTTCTTTCAACGTTCCCACCACTTCCATTCTGAATTCTTGACTCGCGTATGCCTTGCCGTCATTGGTAAGGCAACGAAGCTGAACTTTCACCATCCAACCACTTTCCAACCTTCCAGTCTCTTCTTGTGTCAAGTTAACGCTGATTGTCGTGCCGTCTAAAACACAATCATCGATAGTCTTCTCTATGACAACCGGTTTCTGAACAAGAGTCACGTATGCCTTGGATAAGTAGGAAATATTAAACGGTAAATTAAAACCTATGGTTGGCGTTGTAAATTTAGTTATTGTCGGCATCGTATTACTCCTACTCTTTTGTTGCTCCAGAATAAGTGGCCATCATTTCTATAGCTTCTTGATAAAGCAACTCGACATTCTTTGCGGATTCGATTGCTTCGGTTTTTGCTTTTAGCAATTCGTTTTCACTTTTCAACTTTTCTAATTCTTCTCGCGACTTCGTCGAACCAAGTCGCAAAAAATGAACCACCTCTTGTGAGGTGGCTGTTCCGTCTCGAAGTCGTTGTTCCGCTACATCATATGCCAAAGCAATTAATTGATTCTCTCTGGCCTCTGGTGTTTCCGCGGGTCGAGTTCTTCGGAGAGGTTTTGTGGTTTCTGGCTGTTTCTTTTTACTCATAACAAAATCTCCTATCATTCGAACAAAAAAATCAAACACCGTTGCAAGCCCGTGGGAAGTTTTATTCATTTGAAAGGAGAACATTAGAGTGACCGTGTAAAGAAATACCGGAACTCGCAACGGCATGAAGAAAAAAAATAATGCAATGTAGCATTTTTGACTTTCCTTCTATTATAATCTATGTAAATCGTGCGAGGAGAAAAAAAAAGAAAGGAGCTGAATTTACAGCTCCGCAACTTTGAACTTGGATGAATTTATAACCGTTCTAATGTTTCAAGAATAGCATCCAACCTTTTAGAATTGTCTGGATTGGGTTCTCTCCTTTCCAACTTTTCTTCTAGATCTTTTATGATATCCATGAAACTAGAATGCTGTTTATAAAATTCATCTTTCTGTTCCTGAAGTTGCACTTTAGCATCCTCATAAGCTTCCTGTTCTTTTTCTAGTTCTTTATTGAATTCTTCGTAAGTCATCATAATAATCCTCCTTTGACAAACTCAAATATGTTCTATAATAGAGGATGTAATTCTTGCGAAAAAAAAAAAGAGTGGATGATACGCATCATCACTTGACTGTCTTACACGCGTAAAACAACTCTATACTTCTATTATAAACGGTGTAAAAGTTGCGAGGAAATACCCGCCAGGGCTTTTTTAAAGACCGGCGCGATGACGGAGGGGGTGCGATTTTTTTGACCCCCTCCCCCCCATAGGTATGTGCTTTATATCTATTCTTTTTTAAATATTTTTACGTAATTTACAGAATTAGCCGTAGCTTGTCCTATTAAATTTTCAGCAACAATTTCATCAATCGCTTTTTCTATGGCAAAACTTTGATCTTCGAAACTCAATTCGTTCTAATCAAGAACAATTCTTCCTAAGTAAG
>CAZXFU010000049.1:0-9521 GCA_964640345.1 uncultured Eubacteriales bacterium | reverse complement strand
ATACTCCGCTTACTGTTGATATTCCGGGAAGTAAACCTTGGTCTCCTACAAATTGGTATAATTCTTATTATGGTAATGTAACCGTAAGATATGCAATTGAGCAATCTATGAACGTTCCGGCAGTAAGAGTTTTGCAGATGATAGGATTACCTAGAGCATACAGTGCGTTAGTTTCTGAGGGAATTACTACATTGGATAAAAAATCGGATATGAATTATGCTCCGCTTTCATTGGGCGGTCTTACTAATGGCGTTACGGTAAAAGAGTGGACGGCAGCATATGGAATGATTGCAAATGCAGGTACATATATAAAACCGATTACCTATACAAAGGTAGAGGATTCTACCGGCACTATTATTCTTCAAAATAAACGTGATGAGAAAAGAGTGTTTAGTTCGGGAACAGCATATGTTCTTACGGATATTATGACAGGCGTTGTAAATAAGGGTACAGCGAGATCCGCAAGACTTGCTAATAGTGTTGCGGCCGGGAAAACAGGTTCAACATCGGACACAAAGGACAAATGGTTTGTGGGTTATACCCCGTATTATGTTGCAGGTGTTTGGGTTGGATATGACGATCCTGAAAGAATTTCTATTGGCGGAGAGATGCCGAAACAGATTTTTAAGAAGGTTATGGATATTATTCATAAGGATTTGCCTAGTAAAACATTTACTGTGCCGGATGATGCTAAGCAATATGCAATTTGTTCGCAATCCAATGCACTTGCTACCAGCAGTTGTGGTTCTAGCATAAAGAATGAATGGTTTGTATCTGGTACAGAGCCTACAAAGTATTGTACATACCACGGCGGCACTAACTGGGCAGGTTTTTATCCGGAGGGGATTTAATGAAACATGAAATAGGTGAGATTATAAAGCTTAAGAAAGAACATCCTTGTGGGTCTTCTGAGTGGGAGGTTTTGCGTGTAGGAGTTGATTACAGAATTAAGTGTACCGGGTGTGGGCATATTTTGCTTATTCCTCGGATTAAGCTTGAGAAGATGATAAAGAAGTTGTAAAAAGGTCTAAAAAATAACGCAGATGACATAAGTTCAAAAGATGCGAATATTTACAGGAAGCTATCCTATATAATAGGATTAAGGGCTTCCGTCGTAAACCCTGAGCATCGTTAAACTATATGTCATCTGCGTTATTTTTTAGACCTTTTTACAACTTTTGGAGTTCCAATTAGCAGTTGTCACATCCACATCCGTTGTTGCCACAGCCTAATCCGTTATTGCCACAGCAGCAAATTAAAACGATAAGGATAAGTATGATCCAGATGCAGCTATTACCGTTTCCACAACAGTTTCCCATTAACTGTCACCTCCTATGTTTTTTACGAAATCTCTGCATTGCTTACGTTTTAAGTATGTAACACAGATAATATATAGTATGAATTGGACAAAAAGTGTGTTACAATGCACGAATTATTATTTGTTTTTTAGGTAGGCGTGGTATATTAGTAGGGTTAAAGCCGGGAAAACGGTATATTTTTTTTATGTTGTTTAATTAATAAAAAAATATGACGAAAAGAAAAATGTGAGAGTATGTAATGAAAGGAATAGGTGAAGCTATGAAGAAACGAGTTTTTTTCGTATTAGTGATATTTTTTATTATAGTTTTAGGTGGAATAAATCCGGTTTTTGCAAAACTGTGCAGTGATTGTGGTGGTAGTATGTCGCAAATTGTTGATTCGGTTGCTACATGCGAAAAAGCAGGTATAGCTGCATGGAGATGTAGTTCTTGTGGTCATGAAGAAGAACTGCCGTATTCTAAACTCGGTCATACAGGAGGAACAGCGACATGTAAAAGCAAAAAAAAGTGTACAAGGTGCGGTAAGAGCTATGGTGATTATGCCGACCATACAGGAGGAACAGCGACATGTACAGCAAAGGCAAAATGTAAAGTTTGTGGTAAGAGTTATGGTAATTATGGCTCCCATAGTTATACAAGAGCATGTTCACAGCCACACTGCGATGGCAAAGTATGTTCAGTGTGTGGTGAACACAAAGGTACGTGCGATGGTGGGCATACATACATAAACTGTAGTCATTGTGGTACATCGTATTGCTCAAAATGTAATGATCATACTCCAAAGGTATCATGCCCTTGTAACAGTGATAAAAGCTGTAGTGATCCGCATTGCGTGGGAATAACATGGTGTAGTTATTGCGGTTCTCATTCACATGTGCCTTGTAATACAAATGCCACATGCCCGTTAGTTCATTGCTATGCAAGTGTATGTAGTGTTTGCGGTAAAAATCATCAAGGATATTGTAATGGTGGTCATAAATGGAAATGGGTAACAGAGGATAGTGGCGAAACTCAAACTCATACAAATGTATGTAGTGTTTCAGGTTGTTCGGCTACAAACGGAACACATACGTCAAGTTGGGGAAGCGGTAATTCGAATCACACTTCAACTTGTAAAAAATGTAATTTGACATATACACATTCGGCAAACTGGTCGACAGAAAGAAGAAGTGCGACCGAACCCCATCCATGTGCATGGTGGGGCGGATGTTCGGCAACTCACACCGCTACATGGGGCGAGTATTATAAGACAAGCGGAAAAGACGGCGATTCAAGTGGTGCTCCGCATACCAGAACATGTAGTACTTGTGGTATAGAAGAGATATATCATAATTATTCAACAGAGTCTTGGACATGGAACACAACAGCTACGCATATAAGGATATGTAGTACTTGTGGATTAAAGCAGTCGGAATCGCATAGATTTAATAAGAATGTGGCAAAAGATGTAGATGATGTAAATCATAAGGATTTGGAAAAGCATTGGATGATTTGTACAACTTGTGATGAAAATCATAAGGAAGTAGATGAAATACATGAAGATAACGGAAATGGTGTATGTGTAAAATGCGGGAAAATTTTGTGGAAAGTTATATGTGACGGAGAGAATGTAACAGAAAAAGTAAAGGATGAGGAAAGTGCCGAGGATGCTTTTAGAAGAGCGGTAAGAGAAGAAACGATAAAAATTATTGAGTCAAAAGACGGTATTATAAATTATATTAAAGAAATAAACGGACCTAGCGGAACTTTAACTGCAACAAATAATGAGATAAAGATAACTGAAAATGGAGAATATACCTTTACAACAATTAGAGGGGGAACCGGCAGTTTTGTAATAGATAATATTAGCAGAGAAATTTTAATAGATAAAATACCTGATCCTATTACTTCAACAACAGGGCAGGTAGAGATAACCGTAAGGTCTAACAAGGCTGAAGAGAAGTTTAACAAAGAAATATTTATAAAGCAGGTAACAGAAGCACAATATGAAAACAATACGGTTTCTATTACAGATGCAGAGTTAAATACAGGTAGTAATCCATTTATATATTTAGATAAAACAACAGGCGAAAAACCTAAAGTAAATCAAAACGGTAAGTATTATTTTATAGCAAGAGATACAGCAGGAAATACATTAAAAATAATGGTTGTTATAGATAATATAATAAAAGGTCAGGCGACAGTTGCTATATCTAACGACGTGTTTGTGAACGGATATGTGTTTACTGATATACTTGTAAATCCAAGCAAAAACTGGACTTTGCCGATTGTGGCAAATGAAAATATAAAGGTAAAGGCATATAAAGTCGGAAATATAACGGGTAACGAGAGTTACTTAGGCAGTAATGAGGTAAAACTTGTGAAAGTTATGGATATGAGAGGAAAAGATGTTTTGGAAAATCAAGAATATTTGCCTGGAGAGTATTATGTACAGGTTGCTATAGGTGGAACGGCATTTAGTACGGCAGGAACATATATAGTTGACCTAGAGTATGTAACAACGGATCAAGGAGAGAGATTGCAGGGTAAAAACAGGATAATCGTTGAAGTAAAAAATCTAAACGATTTAACTTAAGCTTAAGGAGGATAAGGATGAATAAAGTAATAAGAAATATTTTAGGAGTATTTTTACTGTTTATATTACTAAACACTTCTTTTGCAGATGCCGTTTCTGCCAACGCTCCTGTTGTTATACAAGGGATGACACCTGTAAAATACGAAAATAATACTTGGGTAACCACAAATAACATGGATACAGATTGGTATGATTATGAGAACGGTGTTTGGGCGAATGTTGATGTAAATGGAATTAAATATGTTTGGATACCTCGTTTTACTTATAAAGTAGGAAATGATGGCTCTATTGATACGAAGTGGAGCGATGGTAAAAATGACGATACTTCCGACGGCTATTTAAGGCATCCGGCTTTTTACTTTGGAGAGTACTTGGGCGGAGATACATCAGATAACAGTAATTTTATTGAAAGAAATGGGTCAAGAAACGAGTTAACCGGTTTTTGGATTCAAAAAGATATACTTGAAACTAATACTTTAGACATATCTGATTCGTTTGATGAAGCAATAAGGATGACATCGAATGTTGCGTATGGATTACCTCAAAGCGGAACATATACGCATATGTTAAAAGCAAGTGAGTGGGGTGCTTTAGCGTATCTTACAAAATCAAAAGGAAAATTTACAAGTAACAGAACAACGGCAAATCAGACAGGCGTTAACTTAAGTTTGGTTTCAGAATATGTTGCAGGTGTTATAGGAAATCCTGATTTAGCAGGTAATATGACGAGTTCTGAATATAAGAAATACAGTAATGAGATAAGTAAAAGCATAGATGAGTATTACGGATATGCATTAGCAGAAACAGCTCATTTAAGTAAAACGCAAAATTCAATTATACAAGATTCGTTTTTGGTAAGGGGCGGAAGCTACGAATTATATGGATATGGTTCGGGAAACGGAAGCGGATATGGTTATAGAACTTCTATTTCTATAATAACCGAGGAATTAACGGATACTATTGCGTTTTTCGATACGGAAACTTCGGTAATTGCGGGAGATTATTTAATACTCGGAGTGGATTTTGATGTAAGCGAACCGTGGATGTTTCCGGAAGATCCTGATGATTTTTTCACAAAATCAGTTAATGCGGAAAACAAAAAAATTGTGGATATAGAATGTATATATGAAGAAAAAACAAGATGGCATTTAACTAATTTAAATGCAACAGTATTAAAAATGGTAAAAGATGATATGCAGGAAATAAGTAAAGAGAATATAACAGCTTCTCAGGTCTTTTCGCCGGGTAAATATACACTCGTTGTAAGGATTGGAGGCATGATAGAAGAAGATGGAGAAGAGGTCCCTGTATTTAGACAAATACTTAATACAGATGTGAAAATAGTTGTTAATGAGTTAAATCTTAAGAATTCATCCGGCGAATTGATAAAGATAGGGAATATAGTTAACAACAAAGTAAGACTTAACATTTTCGGAGAATCAAAGACGGCTGTTATTACTAAGGTAGTTTTAGCGACTGTACCGACGAAGACAACATATGACTTAGAGGAGGAATTAAATTTAAACGGTGGTGTGTTAGTACCTTATTTGGGTAGTTTAGCCGGAGAGGAAATACCGCTTAATATAGAAAATGTAAAAAACGCTAATATTACTAATACGTCAGGAACACATAAAGTAGAGTTAACGTATGAAGGTATTGATGTTACTCAAGAAGAAGGAAATGAATTTATAATTGAGGTAAGTGATGTCAAACAGTTAATTGTAGATGGAACAGTAAAAGATACAACCGGAAAATTGTTTGGTCAGCTTCAAAAAGGACATGGAAGATATTTAAGGGCAAATACAGATGTTGAAAGACCGTTAATTGCACATGAATTTTTAAGCGGATATATGTTCTCAAGTTGGTCTAGCGATTCGACGATTGTAAAGGCAAAAGGGAGCACATATGATACAACATTTACCGTACCGAAAAAAGATGCTGCGTTAGATAAAGACGAAGTTACAATAACCGCAAATTATATACCTCCAACAAAATTAGAGGTAAAAAATCAAAAAGCTGAATTTATAGAGGGCGAAGATTTTTCATTAGGGGCAGACGGAAAAATAATAGCTACATATGATAAAGGCGGAAAAACAATAACAAAGGAAATTTCGCTCGAAACAGTTGGCCTTACAGTTACAATAGAAGATAATGACGGAAATACGTATGGTCAGGAATCGTTAAAAACCGGAGATTATAAAGTGACTTTTGAGATGGCAACGAAATCGACAGAGTATATGATAGAAGTTACAAAGCCAAAGTACAGTTTAAGTGTTTATACTGCTTCTACAGACTATGGAGAGATTAGCGGCAAGATAACTAATAAAAGAGGAGTAGAAAAGGGGACAATCTCGGTAAAAGGTGATTCAAACAGTGCATATAAAGCTGTTGCATGGGGGAATACCGTTTCATTAAATGCAGAGCCAAAAGACGGATATGCATTTGTTAAATGGACGATAGAAGAGCCGGGAGAATTAGTTGATGATAGCCTTCTTACAGAGACTTCGCTTACATTCTCGATGCCAAGAGGAGATGTAAGAATTAATGCGGAATTTGCGAAGATATATACGGTTAATTTTAAGATAAAGGATGGGCAATCGGCATACGGTTCGCTAAAAGGAGAACTTGTTCAAAAAGTTTTGGAAGGAAATTCAACGACTGCTGTAGAAGCGGTGCCGAATGAAAATTTTGCGTTTATAAGATGGATTGACTCAGGAAACAGGTTAATATCCGAGAGTGCAAGATTTGTTAATACAGCGGTACTTAATGATGAAACGTATACTGCGATGTTTGCCGATATTTGGACTGTAACGTTTATGAATGGAGATGTAGTGTTTAAATCTGTAGAAGTAAAGAATGGGGAGAGTGCTCATATTACAGAAGTTCCTACAAAGTATGGATACATATTTACCGGATGGGATAAGAATTTAAACAATATCACGTCGGATATTGTGACATATGCACAATACGTTCCAAGAATACAAATAGATGAAAATACTTCTTCCGCTGAAAACACAATAGACGCACAAATTACAGGTACTATGATAGAGGACGGAACTTTGCAATATATAATTTTAAATTCGCCTGAAATAACTGACGGAACATATTCAAGTTATGTTGTAGATGATGTTTTTTCAGGATTTGACGGTAACTGGTACAGCTTAGAAGATAAGTTTAGGAATGAAAATATAGAGGTAAGTCAGGATTCAAGTGAAGTGCTTACAATTACTTCAGCAAATCCGAAAGAAATTGTAAAATTTGATTATATTCTATCTGCCGGTTCGGATTCTCAACTTGGAATAACTATAAACGGTAAGAAATATATCGGCCCTTCACAAGTTATAAGCGAAGGTTGGAACAGCTTTGAGGAGGAAGTTGAAGTAGTAAACGGTAAAATTAAGATAGGATTATCATATAGCCAAGGTGAAACTCATACGTCTGCGGATTTTGCAGCTATTAGGAATTTAGCGATTGCAAAGAAATGGACGGTTATATCAAACAGCTATCATCTGCTCATTCCGACTGAATATGGCACAAACTATATTCATGTAAAAGGAACAGGCAGTGATGACGAAGAAGTATATAGAGTGGTTTCAGAGATATTTTACGGAAATTAGATGAAAGAGGTGACTCTCATGAGAAATTTTGAAAAGTTTTTTGTTAATAATGTAGAAAATACATTGGGTAGGAATAGCAACAAATTGGAAAGATTTTCCAGGGGGGGGTAATTACTTACAAGAAAGATATAGAACTGATTTTGGCGGCAAACCTTTATGTAGATTTTACATAAGGGTTTGCCGTTTTGTTTTAAATTTCAAAGAAAGTGGAGGAATGTTATGAAGAAATTTATTTTTATGTTAACGTTGGTAATGGTTATGTTTGGCGTGAATACGGCATTTGGAGATGATCATGACTATCCGTATAAATGTTCTGTGTGTGGAACGAGTTATTATTGGGGACCTTGTCAGGATTCTGGTTGTTCATCCGGAAGGGCAGATCATACGTATAGTTGTTCAAAGTGCGGAACTACTATATGTCCAAATAATACAAGCCATACGTGTGTGTGTACACATGAGTATGAATATACAAGCTGGACCTATGGTACTTCAACATATCATACTAGAGAGGGAAATTGCAAATATTGTGATAGTAGTACAAGTGAAAGTGCAGCTCATTCCGGTGGAACAGCAACTTGTACATCCGGTTCGATATGCTCTGTGTGTGGTGGCGAGTATGGTTCCGCAACTGGTCACACAGTTACAAGTACTGCAACATGTTCATCAGCTGCGTACTGTGATGTTTGTGGGAGATTGCTAGAGTATGCCAAAGGTCATACGTCAGAAAGCTATTGGAGAAACGATGAAACAGGTCACTGGAAAGAGTGTGTAAGATGTTCATATAAGACTGTATCAAAAACCTCACACGTAGATACATCATCTGTAGATGGTATATGTGATGTTTGTAGTTATGAAGTAGGGCATACGCATACATTAGGGAGTTGGACAACATCTGGAAGTGATCATATACAGACATGTACAACTTGTCAAAAAACAGTAAATACACATACACCTACTTGGAACTACGCGACTTATGATAGTAGCAGCCATACAAAAACATGTTCGACATGCAGTATAAGTGAAACAGAAACTCATACTGATATATCGCCTGTAGACAATACATGTGATAAATGCGGCGAAACACTTTCTACATCGCATGAACATAATTACAACACGGTATGTAGTGTATGTAATAGCTATTACTATGGAACATGCACAGTATCAGGTTGTTCATCAACAAAAGAAGCACATTCATATAGTTGTTCAACATGTGGAACCACTATATGTCCAAATCAAACAACTCATACATGTTCTGCAACCGGTACGTATAGAAATGTGATAAAAGCAAAAGGAACACTTCTTAGAGTAACAAGCTTGCCGGGAAGCGTGATAACAATAATCCCCAAAACAGCTGAAATAACAGGTTGGGAAGTAGAAGAGGGAAATATAACGATTTTAAATAATATGTTTACAATGCCGGCTGGGAATGTAGTAATTAATGCGATAGTGTAAAAAATAGGGGGAGCTTTTTTATAGCCCCCTATTTTTTCGGTTATCCGGAAAAACCAAAAGTATATTGGTGTGTAGTGAAATATGAGCTGAAAAATTTCTTAAAAAAACTAAAGAAAAAATGCACTTTGGACGATAAGAAAATTGAGAAGGGATCATATTTTGTGAGAAATTTTTATTAATAATACATGGAATAAGTTTTTTGTCAAAAAACTTAAGGAGGAAACGAAATGAAGAAAGTATTATCGGTAGTATTATCAGTACTAATGCTATTAAATACAGCATTAGCATACACATCAACAGTACAAGTAAAAGGAATTGGAATATCTGTAACAAGTGATGAGAGCACAGAAATAGAAATAACACCCAAAATAAGTGAAATAACAGGTTGGACAGTAAAAAGCGGAAATACAACGGTAACAAATAATAAGTTTATAATGCCGTCGGGAGATGTAGTAATAGAAGGAATAGTAAATACCGGATATACGTTAACGGTAGAAATGCCTGACTTTACTAGAATAGAAACAAAAGAAGCAGGAGATTGTGTAACTGTAGAAGCGA
>CAZXFU010000048.1:7368-9553 GCA_964640345.1 uncultured Eubacteriales bacterium | reverse complement strand
AAGATTATGCTCAGCAAATTAACAACATTTTTATCGGAATAAAATTTGATGAAACAGACACAAGATTTTTACATGAGAATTTATGGTATATAGAACAAAGATATGAAAAGAGAACAAATATTTTGGTTACGATGTATGAGAATTCGGATTTTGGACTAAGAATTTATCAGAGAGATTTTGTTACTAATAGTAAAGATGTTTGGATAAGAAATTATGTAGTAGAAAACATAAGCGATAAAGTACTTAATCTAAAAGCTTTTTTGCATACAGATTTTATTACCGCAGATAATGATATTAGAAGCGGTATGATTGATTTTGAAAATGATGCGGCAGTAATTTATAATAAGAGTAGTGTTGTTACTATCGGCTCAGATAAGAAAATAAAAGGATTTCAGTTCGGTGGTAGTTTTGATGCAATAAGAAAGGATATGTTATGCGGAAAAGACGATATTTCTATGACATCGGATATGGGATTAAAGTTCGAGTTAGGAGAGCTTAAAGCGGGCGAAAAGACCGAGTGTAGTTTATTTTTTGCTTTTTCTTTTGACATGAAAACAGGGAGAGAGATGCTAGACTCTGTTAGAAAAGATGGCAGTAAAAAACTTATTGAGAAAGAGAAGGCTTTTTGGAGTAATGAGTTCAAGAAATATAATAAACTTGAAACAAACAATGAAAAAATAAACGAAGTGTATTATCAGTCAATTTTAACGTTTAAGCTACTTACAAATCAGGACACAGGTGCAATTTTAGCAGGTGTTGAGGCAGATGAAAAGTTTACACGTTGTGGAAGATATGGATATTGTTGGCCTAGAGATGGAGTGTTTATTACTAAAGCTTTTGATATATGTGGAATGACAGAAGAAGCAGAAAAGTTTTATTTGGTATGGGCGAAAAAAACTCAACTTCCAAATGGTTCTTGGCAGCAAAGATATTACTTAAATGGAAATCTCGCACCTTCATGGGGAGTTCAATTAGATGAAATTGCCTCAATAATTTATGGCTCTTGGGAACATTATAAAGTGACGAAAAAAGTAGAGTTCCTTGAAGAAATGTGGGGTACAATTAAGGCTGCTACAGTTTATTTGGCAAATAATTTTGATGAAGAAACAGGACTTCCAAGACCATCTTACGATTTGTGGGAAGAACGTTTTGGTGAGCATGCTTATACGGCTGCGGCTGTATGTGAAGCTTTTAAGTGTTCGGCGGATATGGCTGAGATTTTGAATGTTGATTTGCCTTTAGCTAAACTTTGGCGAGAAGAAGCTAATAAACTTACAAAGGCTATTGAAGATAATTTATGGAGCGACCAGGAAAGAAGATTTTTAAGAGGAAGAAAAACAAGGTTAAATTGGTGGAACTGTGATACCGTCGAGGTTGAGACAAACAAGATGGGGTATAAACTACAAGTGGCTGACGTGGATAATACAGTAGATATAAGCTTGCTTGGACTTACTTTCCCGTTTAATGTGTTTGACGCAAAATGTGACAAGATTAAGAAAACAGTAAAAGCTATAGAAGAGAGGCTTGACGGTTTTCCGGCTGGTGGTTTTGGAAGGTATGAACATGACTCATATATCGGTGGTAATCCATGGATTGTCTCAACATTGTGGCTTGCAATGTATTACGCGACTATCGGGGATATGGAGAAGTGCAAGGAAAAGATTATTTGGGCAACAAAAAGTGCTACAAACTTGGGATTTTTGCCTGAGCAGGTAGATAAGTTTAACGGAAAACCGGCATGGATTATGCAACTTGCATGGTCAAGTGCAATGTATATAATTGCATTAAATACGATAAAAGGATATAAATTTGAAAAGGCGGATTAAACCATGGCATCTAATAAAGTTGTAAGCGTGTTTTTTTGTAATAATTGCGGTTATGAGTCTCCTAAGTGGTTAGGGAAATGTCCGGCATGTAATGAGTGGAATACTTTTGTTGAAGAGAAGATGCAAAAGGATAAAAGCGGTGGCTATAAAGAAAAAAATGAATCTGAAATTGTAAAATTATCTGAAATAAAAATTGAAAAAGGTCAACGTTTTGAAACAGGTTTTTCTGAATTAAACAGAGTTTTAGGCGGTGGTCTTACAAAGGGGTCGCTTACGTTAGTCGGAGGAGACCCGGGGATTGGAAAATCCACATTAATTTTGCAGATGTGTGATAAAATAAAGTGTGGCGGTAAAGTTTT
>CAZXFU010000048.1:0-7358 GCA_964640345.1 uncultured Eubacteriales bacterium | reverse complement strand
AGCCAGGTAAAGATGCGAGCCGATAGGCTTGGAATTAATAATGAAAATATTTTGTTTTTAAGTGAAACGGATATGAACGTTATTGCCGAAAAGCTAAAAAATGATAAACCGGAGCTCTTAATTATAGATTCAATTCAGACGATGTATGATCCGACAATGGAATCGACAGCAGGAAGTATCGGGCAGGTAAGGGCAGTTACAGGGCGATTCATGGAAATTGCAAAACGTAAAGGAATTACAACTATTATTATAGGTCATGTCACAAAAGAAGGAGCAATAGCGGGTCCTAGAGTACTTGAGCATATGGTTGATACTGTACTGTACTTAGAGGGTGAAAGATATTTTTCATATAGAATTTTAAGAGCTGTCAAAAACAGGTTTGGCTCTACTAATGAAATTGGAATATTTGAAATGAGAGACAATGGACTCAATGAAGTTATCGATCCTACTCAAATTATGATTTCCGAGAATAAAAATGCACCTGGTTCAGTGGTAGTTTGTACTGTTGAAGGTACAAGGCCTATGCTTGTTGAAATTCAGTCTTTAGTTTCGCAAACGCCTTTTGGGATGCCTAGACGTATGGCAACAGGTTTAGATTATAATAGGCTTATATTATTAGCGGCGGTTTTAGAAAAAAAAGCCGGTTGTGGGTTGTATAATCAGGATATTTATATAAATGTTGTAGGCGGTATAAAAATAAATGAACCGGCAGTTGATTTAGGCATTGCCGTTGCGGTAATGTCGGGTTTTAGGAATAAGCCTATAAAACCTGGTGGAGTCATTATAGGCGAGGTTGGGTTAACAGGTGAAATAAGAGGAGTAAATTTTATAGATAAAAGAATTTATGAAGCGGAAAAAACCGGATTTTCGTATTGCGTTATTCCGAAAAGTAATACAAAAGGCTTAGAGGGAAAGTATAAGATAGATATAATTGAAGCAGAAAATTTAGCAGATGTGATGAAGCAGATTTGTGAGTAGTGTATTTTCAACATTTTTAAACATACATAATTAGAAAGGGCGTATGAACGATGGCTGAAAAAGATGAAATCATTAATATTTTAAGATTGATTGCACCGGGTACTACATTTAGAGAAGGCTTAGAAAATGTGCTAAAGGCTAGAACAGGTGGACTTATAGTTGTAGGAGATACTGATGATGTCTTAAATTTAATAGACGGAGGTTTTAAACTTAATGCGGATTATTCACCTGCTCTTTTGTATGAGCTTGCAAAGATGGACGGAGCCATTATTTTAAGTACTGACTTGAAGAAAATTTTATATGCAAATACACAGCTTAATCCGGATCACTCTATTTCTACTGTTGAAACAGGTACGAGGCATCGTACGGCGGAACGTTTTGCAAAGCAAACCGGTAAACTTGTCATAAGTGTTTCACAGAGAAGAAATGTTATAACGTTATTTAAAGGGAATAGCAGATATCTATTACCGGATACAAGTGTAATGCTAAATCGAGCAAATCAGGCTTTACAGACATTGGAAAAATATAAATCGTCATTAGACGGCGTTATGAATAATCTTAATGCTTTGGAATTTGAAGATATGGTTACGGTTGAAAATGTTTGTACTGCTGTTCAAAGAATTGTGTCGGTATTAAAGATTTCTGAAGAGGTTGAAAGATATATTTATGAGCTTGGAGATGAGAGCAGATTAGTTGAAATGCAGTTAAACGAGCTCATGGGAAATACAAGACAGGATTTAGAGTTAATTGTAAAGGATTATATGGAAATTACTAAGAAAAGTACTGTAGACAGTGCATGTAACAAGATAAGAAGCTTGTCATATAATGAAATTGCTGATGTAAACAGCATTGCTAAAATAATGGGATATAGTACATCTTCTCAGCTTGATATGTTAGTCCCATCTAAGGGTTATAGGATTTTATCCATGGTTCCGCGACTTCCGGCGAATGTTATAGAAAATTTGGTTGGAAGCTTTAGAAATTTAAGAGGAATTTTATCGTCTTCGATAGAAGAGTTGGATGATGTTGACGGCATCGGAGAGGTCAGAGCAAGGTATATAAATAGCAGTTTAAAGCGTATGAGAGAGCAAACTTTATTTGACATTAGGTTTTGACAAAATGGAACTTTTATGGTACAATATCTGATGTTGGATATGTTGTGTTTTTAAGGTATTTTGCTAATATTTTAACTGCAACTTTTCACAAAAGAAGGGGGTATTAGTATGTTTAATATTGGTGATAAAGTGGTTTATCCTATGCACGGTGCAGGTGTTATAGAATCTATAGAAGAAAAAGAAATTTTAGGTCAGAAACAAAAGTATTACATAATGAAGATGCCGATTGGAGACATTCAAGTTATGGTACCTACAGATAATGCTCAAGAAGTTGGAATGAGAGAGATTATTCATTGCAAAGATGCAGATAGAGTTTTAAATGTTTTATCCGGTGAAAAGAGTGAGATGAATTCAAACTGGAATAAGAGATACAGAGAGAATATGGATAAGATTAAAAGCGGCAATATTTTCGAAGTCGCTGAGGTTGTAAAAAATCTTGCTCATAAGAATTCAGATAAGGGCTTATCTACCGGGGAAAAGAAGTTATATAATAGTGCAAAGCAGATTTTGGTAAGTGAGTTGGTTTTAGCAAATCATTCTTCAAAGAATGAAATAGAAGAGTTGGTTAATGAGAAATTAGGGCTTAATGAAAATGTGTAGAAAATTAGCACATAAAAAAATATACCCCGAATGTCATATAGTTTAACGCTGTTCGAGATTCACGACGGAAAGCTTTTATCTTACGACTGTAGGACGCTTTTCTGTGAATATTCGCATCTTTTAAACTATATGACATTCGGGGTATATTTTTTATATGTTAATTTTCTATTTTTTAAAATAAAAATATTGAAAAGTGAAACTTTTTTTGATTTAATTCGTCTATAGGGTATAGGAATGGAGGAGGTATATTATGATTAAAGAAATTGCAAAGTTGTTTGCGGTTTTTGGAATTATGAGCGGGATTGCGGTTGCCCCTGGGCTGGTAAAAAAAGAAGAGAAGATTTTTGAACCAAACCTAGATTTACCTACAGTTGGTACATATGAGAATTTAAAAAGTTTAGTTAAAAAGACTGATGCTACAGATTATTCTCTTGAAGGTAGTCTTACTCAAAATGGTTTATTTATGACTAAATCGGCTTTGTTGTCAGATGTTGCGATGACGGTAGAAGATGCGGCAGAGCCGAATAATGATTATTCTGCTACTAATGTGCAAGTTGCCGGGGTGGATGAAGCAGATATTTTAAAAACAGACGGAAAATATTTGTATCATTTGGTTAATGATAAGTTAAAAATTAGTGAAATATATCCGGCAGATTCTATGAAAATGGTTGCTGATGTGACTTTTGAAGAGGATTTTGAACCAATGGAGTTGTATGTTGAAAATGATATGGCTATTGTTATTGGATCAAAATATGAAAGTGTGTATAGATATGGTGGAAATAATTTAGCAAAAATAATTATATATGATATTAAGGATAAGGCTAATCCTAAAGTTACTAAAGAGGTTGATGTAAGCGGTTTCTATAATTCTTCAAGGAGAATAGACGATTCGCTATATTTGGTAGCTCAGAAATATATTAATGTGTATGATTTTGATGACGAGGATATAATGCCTTTACCAATTTATAGGGATTCAAGAATATCTACGGAGATGAAGGAAGTTTCGTGTGAAGAAATAAGATATTTTCCGGGATATAATTGCTCAGAGTATATGATTACTGTTGGGATTGATTTGGCTGACTTGTCAAAAGAAGCACAAATTTCAACGTATCTTGGAAATAGTGAAAACATATATTCTTCAGAGGATAATATGTATGTGACGTTTACGTCTTATAAAACGTCCGGCGATGAATCTGTGGAAAAAAATGATGTGGCATTAAAGAAACTTTTTGATTATTCGCTCGAAAGGGACAAGGTAACAGATATATATAGATTTAAGTTAGAGGATGGAAAGATGAATTGTAAGGCAACAGGCGAGATAAAGGGTAGTGTGCTAAATCAATTTTCTATGGATGAAAATAACGGATACTTTAGAGTAGCAACTACTACAGGAAGTGTTACCGGAACAGGTAATAACATTTCGAAAAATAATATGTATGTAATGGATATGAGTTTAAAGATTGTAGGATCTGTCGAGGATATTGCACCGGGAGAAAAGATTTATTCGGTAAGATTTATAGGAGATAGAGCGTATATGGTTACATTTAGAAAAGTTGATCCACTATTTGTAATAGATTTGTCTAAGCCGGAAAATCCTGAAATTTTAGGAAAATTAAAAATACCTGGATATAGTGATTATTTACATCCGTATGATGAAAATCATATTTTAGGCTTTGGAAAAGATGCTGTTGCAGTAAATAATGAAGAAGGAAGTTGGGGTTGGGCTGACGAAAGCGGAACGGCAGCATATTACCAAGGAATGAAGATTGCTTTGTTTGATGTTACTGATCCGGAGAATCCAGTTGAAATGTGGAAAGAAGAAATCGGAGACAGAGGAACAGATTCAGAATTACTAAATAATCATAAAGCATTGCTATTTTCAAAAGAAAAGAATTTGCTAGCCTTCCCTATAAGGGTTGCAACAATTAACACTGAAAATCCAAGAGCTTGGGATTACGGAGATACTACATTTGTTGGAGCATATGTGTACGAAATTACTTTAGACAAAGGGTTTGTGCTAAAAGCGAAACTTACTGATCTTACGGAAAGTGACTGGAAGAAAACCGGTTACTATTATTACGGAGATAAGTCAATAGATAGATTACTCTATATTAATGACGTTTTATATACTGTTTCAAATTCAATGTATTCTGCGTACGATTTAAGCAATTTTGAGAAGATAGGGACTTTGGAAGTGAAGTAAAAAAGTCTGAAAAAGGCTTCACAAGTAAGAAAGGAGGACTTTAGTCCTCCTTTCTTATTTGTGAAGCCTTTTTTGCTATTTTTCTTTTAGAAAATAATAGCTCTTAAATCAAAAATTGTAATATCATAGTTTGCACGCTCCCACTCAATAGGATTTAATTTTTGGAGAGGTACATCAATTGTACGTTGATAATAATCAACATATGAATAAAAAGTTAAACGTACATTTTTTTGTGGGATGATTTTTGAAACGGCAATTTTCCCGACATTTTCTTTTTCCAGTTCAAAGGTCGTATTTTTAATTAAAAGAGTCAGCAAATAATTAAATATTCGCCAGTCATTAAGTCTTGATACCAGTAAAGTAAGGTATTTTTTTATTTCGTATGAGTCTATTTCCTGTGACACATTTTTTATTTTTTTAGAGAAACCCTGTTTCCAGTAGTTAATAGACATTCCGGATGTTTCTGCATAATTTACAAAACTAGCCGGAATGTTTGAAAAGATGTTATCCGATTTTACAGCACATATTGAAAATAGTCTGTAAATTTTATCAGAAAGTTCTTTTAAATAAGCAATGTAATTGCCTATTTTTTTGTGTATATCCGTTTTCCAAGTAATTGTAGATTCATGAAACGAGTACCCGACTTTAAAGTAAGGTTCTTTGAAACCCATTCCGCGACAAGCATAAATCTTTGCCATTGCGTAGTTTGGAGTTCTTCCGGTTTTACGTATGTTGAACTCTTTTTCATCGTTGCTAAGTTTTACTAGTGAACTTCCGACAAATACCGGCAAACTGCTTTCAGTTAATTCGTTAACCAAGAGTGCATTTAAGATGCTGTTCTTCAGGATGAGTGAGCGGATGTTGGTAAAAGACTCAATCTGATACTTAGTCATGTTTTTTCCTCCTTCTTTACATCCTGGTGGTTAATTAAACACCATAAATCAGTAATGCAACACATTATGTATTCTAGCATCTTTTTTTATTAAAAGCAAGTTCTATTTGATTTTCATGATGAATATATATTACTAAACAAAAGAAAAAAGGGAGATTGGCTATGAAGATAGTAGGGTGTATTTTGGTTATAACTATCTGTATGATGATAGGTAGGGTTATGGCGGGTGGCTATATTGAGAGAGTTAAAAATTTGCAGGAATTTATTACAGCATTAACGTTACTTAGGAGCAAAATCGCTTACGGACAAGAAGTATTAGAGATTTCT
Source organism: uncultured Eubacteriales bacterium (assembly GCA_964640345.1). Classification (GTDB taxonomy): domain Bacteria; phylum Bacillota; class Clostridia; order TANB77; family RGIG9151; genus RGIG9151. The sequence goes on along the minus strand of CAZXFU010000048.1, from coordinate 1,243 downwards.
TTTTGGGATATAAGCCTTTCTTGTGAAAATAAAATCGGGAAGATTTTCGGGGAAATTTCTAAAGAGCTCAGCACTACAAATATTCCTGTAAGTGAGATATGGTCTAATAAGGTTGATGAATATTTTAAAGGGTTGGATTTTAATTTTGAAGATGAAAAGATTTTAACTGATTTTGGGAATATGCTTGGTTGCGGCTTGGTAGATGATGAGATAAGAAATATAAATTTAGCTGTTGAAAGATTAAAAACGCAGCTTGAAAGGGCGGTATTTGAACGAGATAAATATGCAAAGCTTTATCGTACTATAGGTGGAATTGGTGGAACGGCACTTGCGGTTATTTTAATTTAATGGGGGATAATTATGAATGTTGATTTGATTTTTAAAATTGCGGCAATTGGAATTTTAGTTTCTGTTTTACATCAAGTATTAGTAAGGGCGGGCAGAGAGGAACAAGCAATGCTTACAACTCTTACCGGCTTAATTGTGGTGTTGTCGATGGTTATTAAAGAAATAAGTAATTTGTTTAATTCTGTAAAGACAATGTTTAATTTGTAAGGGTGATACTATGGATATATTTAAGATTATTTCAATTGCATTACTTGCAACTACTATGATTTTGATAATAAGACAGACAAGACCGGAGTTAGCTATGCTTGCTTCTGTTGTTACAGGTACAATTTTGTTTTTATTTTCAATAGATAAAATAGGACAAGTGATAAAACTGTTAAATCGATTGGCATCCAGTGCCGGATTATCCAATGAGTTCTTGGGGATAATTTTTAAAATTATAGGGATTGCATATATTACAGAATTTGGTGCAAATACTTGCAAGGATGTTGGCGAATCAGCGATTGCTTCTAAGGTTCAATTTGCGGGAAAGTGCATTATTGTTGTTTTAGGGATTAGTATAATAGGCAATTTTGTTGAAACCGTTTTAGACATTTTATAATGAAGGGAGAGAAAAATGTGGCATAAAATTTTTGCTTTGGTTTGTGTTCTTTTAATGTCACAATCATATGCAGTTCAAGACGAAGTTTTTGATATATCGGGGTTTGCAGATACCTTAAAGGGTTTTGACAGTGAGCTTGTCGGAGAAAATTATGAAGAGATGATAAAACAAATAAAAGAAGGAAATTTTCAATTTGATTATAAAAAAATTTTAGGAAATACGAGTAAATTTTTGATTAAAGAATTAAAAAGTAATATAGGACTTGCAATCCAGATTGTTTTGATAGCTTTGATT
>CAZXFU010000047.1:0-10063 GCA_964640345.1 uncultured Eubacteriales bacterium | reverse complement strand
AAGAACTGTAACATATCCGAGTTCAGAATTCTCACAAACAATTTTTGCAGTTTTAACAGGATTTTGCCATGCCTTTTTGCTCTCTAATACTTTATATGAAACTTCTGCATTTTTTGTTATGTTAAGTATAGCATCAACAATTTCCTTCATTCTGTAGAACAAATCATTTTCGCTCTCTTTTTTGCTTGCAATAAGAACTCCGAGTTGCTTATTCTCGGTAAACTTGCCATCTTTAATAGGAGCTACGCTTCCAACATCAAAAATTCCAAACTCACTAAAATTCTTTCTATTATCATTAGCAAACTTTAACAAAGTAGGAGCCATTTCTTGACGAATATCTGCAAGTTCAGGAGCAGAAGGGCTTAAAAGCTTTATTCCTTCCAGATTCCCAATACCTACTTCAGAATTAAACTTATTATCATACCATAAATAACTCTGAACTTCAGATAAACCAAAGCTCTCAGCCAAAACAGTCTTTATTTTATACTCAATTTCTCTATCTTGATTAATGTCCAATGCAGTAATAGGAACATTCATAGGAGTCGGCTTAATATTATCAAAACCGTAAATTCTTGAAACTTCCTCAACAATATCCGCCTTTATACTAATGTCCTTAGAAGCTCTAAAAGACGGGACCCCAATTGTAAGCTCCTCTCCTGAAATTTTAACATCGAATTTCAATGATTTCAAAATAGAAACAATTTTTTCCATAGGAAGTTCTTGACCTATATATCCGTCTATATATGGTTTTGTAATTTTAATTTCAACTTCTTTTTGCGGCTTTTTAATAGTGTCTGTAAGACCGCCGGTAACTCTTGCACTACTATCATCCTTTAATAGCAAATAAACAAATCTTCTTAAAGCATCAATAACATATTGACTATCTAACGTTTTTTCATATCTAGCACTTGCCTCAGTTCTCATTCCAAGCTTAACAGCATTTCTTCTGATAACTCCGGCATCAAAATTAGCAGATTCAAGAATAATAGACTTAGTATTCTCCGTAACTTCTGAATCTAACCCACCCATAATTCCGGCTAATGCAATTGGCTTGTCATTATTGCAAATAAACAATGTCTCAGGTCCGATTTCTCTTTCAACATTATCAAGAGTAGTGAACTTTTCGCCACGACTAGCTCTTACAACGATCTTTTCAATTCCGTTTCTTTCAAAAGCGTGCATAGGTTGACCGATATCCAACATAACATAGTTGGTTAAATCAACCAAGAAGCTAATAGCTCTCATTCCACAATAGAAAAGTCTAACTTGCATCTCATAATTAGATTCCTCACGAGTAACATTATCAAACACCATACAAGCATATCTTGTACACTTTTCATCATTAATTTCAACTGGAATTTTAGGTAAATCATCATACTTTTTCAAGTCAGCATCCGGCATAGCCTTTAATTCTCTGCCTGTAATAGCCGCAATCTCTCTGGCAATACCGTAATGGCCCCATAAATCCGGTCTATTGGTAATAGATTTATTATCAATCTCCCAAATAACATCTTCAATCGGCAAAATTTCTTTAATATCTGTTCCAACTTTAACATTATCGCAAAGCACCATTAAACCTGAATGATCATCACTAATTCCAAGTTCTTTCCCAGAACAGCACATTCCGTAACTATCATATCCTGCAAGCTTTGCTTTTCCAATCTCAACACCCGACACCATACCGCCAAGTTTTGCAAACGGAACAATAATTCCGGCTTTAGCATTTGGTGCACCACACATGCATTGAACAACTTCGCTTCCGGTATCAACTGTAAGTTTGTGTAACTTCTTAGACTCAGGAATTTCTTCACAAGTCAAAATTTTACCTGCAACAACATTCTTTATATCCTTACCCTTAAACTCAACTTCTTCAACCTCGGCAGTAGACATAGTAAACTTTAATGCAAGCTCATTCATGTCAAGACCGGATATATCCACATAATCATTAATCCAATTCATTGAAATCTTCATAAAAATACCTCTCTTCCAAAAATTAATCTAGTAATTTAATTATCTTTTCAAAAATCTTAAATCGCCGCCATTTAAATCTCTTATATCATAGATGCCATATTTCATCATAGCAAGTCTGGTTAAACCCACCCCAAAAGCAAAGCCTTTATACTCTTCAGGGTCGATTCCGCCGGCTTTTAACACATTGGGATGAACCATACCGCAAGGTAAAAGTTCAAGCCATCCGGAATGTTTACACGTAGGACAACCTTTACCTCCACAAATTTGGCAATTAATGTCTAACTCAAATCCCGGCTCAACAAAAGGAAAAAAGCCCGGACGAAGTCTTACTTCAACTTCTCTCTCTAAAATTTCTGTAAGTAAAGTCTTCATAATATAAACCAAATTAGCAATAGACAAATCTTTTTCAACCATCATACCTTCTAATTGGAAGAATGTATTTTCATGACTCGCATCCATCGCCTCGTTTCTAAAGCATCTTCCCGGAGCAATCATTCTAAACGGCGGTTTATGGTTAAGCATAAATCTGCTCTGACAAGCAGAAGTCTGGGTTCTTAAAACATTACCTGTATTTAAATAATATGTGTCTTGCATATCACGTGCAGGGTGATCTTTAGGAATATTAAGCATCTCAAAATTATACTTATCCTCTTCTATTTCCGGACCATCTGCAATCATAAAACCCATTCCCTTAAAAATCTCTTCTGCTCTTCGTTGAACAATAGTAACAGGGTGTAAACTTCCTTTTTTATAATTTTTACCTGGAAAAGTTATATCAAAATTTTCTTTCTTTAACTCTTCTTCAATTATTCTGTCGTTTATTTCTTCAACAGCACGATTAATTTTATCTTCGATCTCAACTTTAACGTCATTTGCAATTTTACCAATTTCTTTTTTCTCTTCTACAGATAAATCTTTAAGTCCTTTCAAAACTTCTGTTATTTTGCCTTTTTTTCCCAAGAACTCAACTCTAATCTGTTCGACATTTTCAGCAAGTTTTGCCTCATTTATACGTTTTTCGACTTCTTCTTTCATTTGTAATAAATTATCTTTTAGCATACAAATTCTCCTTTCAGCATTTTTTAAACTAAAAAACTTCGTTCCAAAATAAAGGAACGAAGTCAAATTCTCCGCGGTACCATCCAGTTTAGCATAAAAGCTCTCTTACTTATTCCCATAACGCAGGACAACGTCAAAGACTACATATCACCTTTGATACTCGTGAAGCGAACTTCAAACTAATTTCTTTACCGAATTTCCACCATCATCGGCTCTCTAAAAAATACATCAGTCCTACTCTCTCCGTCATCGTATTTAGTGAATTTATATATCACTGATTTATGCTAAAAATGGAACATTTTATTGTTCCATTCTCATTCAATCTTACTTCATTGCAGCATCAAATTTTTTGCCCAAAGAAGCTTTCTTATTATTAGCAGTGTTTTTCTTTATAACACCCTTTGTAACAGCCTTATCAACTGTACTTACAGCGTTCGTATAAGCTGTCTTTACTGTATCTTTATCATTAGAGCTTAAAGCTTCGTCAAATTTCTTTAAAGAAGTCTTAACTGAAGTCTTAACTGCGGCATTCTTTGCAGAATTAACCTTAGCAACTTCAACTCTTTTTTTAGCTGATTTAATATTTGGCATAACGTTCACCTCCCAATAACTTTCAAAACATACGTTTTACCTATTGACGCAAACTAGTCTACCACAAATTGCAAATAAATGCAAGTATTAATCTACATAAATATTTTAAGCTCTTGATAACATCCTTAATTCCATTCTGATTTTATCTGCAACCATAGCAATAAACTCACTGTTTGTCGGCTTCCCACGTTCCGGATTTATAGCATACCCAAATATACTCTCTAAAACATCCATTCTTCCTCTAAGCCAGCAAACCTCAATTGCATGCCTTATAGCTCTTTCAACCTTTGGACCTGTAGTATTAAATTTCTTAGCGATATCAGGATATAACTCTTTTGTCACACCTGTAAGTAAGCCTCTATCTTGAACTACTCGAAAAATAGCTTCTCTTAGATATTGATGTCCACTTATGTTAGCAGGGATTCCAACTTTATGCATCAAATTCGTGATTTCAACTTCAATATCAAACGCTTTTTCACTCTTTTTTTGGCTTTCATCAAAAGACGGTACTAAAAAATTTTGAGATGCAACAGAAGAATCAGCATATGCTGTTCTAATTCTGTCAACCAAAGCCGGCAACTCATAAGGCTTCAAAATAAAACAATATGCCCCTAAATCCAATGCTTCACGAACAACCTTTTCTTGCGAAATTCCGGATTGTAAAATTATTTTAGGAAATATATCAACTCTACTCTCAACTAACTTTTCAATTACACCAAGCCCATCAAGCTCAGGCATAACTAAATCTAAAAGTACAACATCCGGTTTTAGCTCTATAATCTTATCAACCGCCTCACGTCCATTAACTGCAATTCCCACAACTTCAATATCACTCTGTGCTTCAAGGACTCTGTTAACAACATTTGTAAAGTTTTTATTATCATCACAAATTAAAACCTTCATATAATTTCCACCTTTCATCTTAAGTATTTTGTCATCTTTTAATTTTTACAGTCCTTTCTTGATGTAAACAACAAATTTATTATATATATTGACAAATTATTATTCAAGCTAAAAAACACGCAACAATTCTCACTATTATCCAATCTTTTATCAATTATTTGCAAATCTTGACAAAAATCCCTTGCTATATCAAATACTTAAAAACTAAGGCTAAAACTCTGCCATCTACAATTTTTTTACTCTTTACAGCTTCTATTATTTCATCCTTCCTAAGCCAAATAAACTCCTCACTTTCCTCCAATTCTCTAGCCAAAAACATATACTGCCTGTCATTTGCATATCCTACAGCCGTTACCATTTCGCCAAATTCTTCAAAATCAGTTTTTTTACCGAATTCTAATTTGCAAGGAAGCTGAACCAAGTTTTTTCCAACACTCGGCATATACCTAACTAAAAAGCCTATCTTCCCAGACTTTGAAATTGGCAAAACCAATTCTCCGGCTTTAACATAAAAACATTCACGTCTTGAGTTTTTATTTCCCGGTACCTTAACAATATGATCTTGCACAATACCAAATTCACAAACCTCGGTATAATCAATTCCCACATCTTTTTCTTCCAACTTTTTACCCTGAAGTTCTATTTCATTCTTCAAATTACCTATAATTTCATCAACGTCATCAGGTAATGTTCCAAACCTCAAACCCTGGATACATCTAGCTTCCCCGATTGCAATAATAGTTCTCTCATCAGTAATTATATTCTTTTTTACTAATTCCACAGCAACTTCAAAAGGAACCTTTATAACATATACACTTTCATCACTATCTAAACTCTGTTCACTTCTTTTTTCACATTCTAAAGCAATAAAGCATCCAAGCAATTCATCAGTAAACTCCGGTTGTGCAAGTATAGCCGGCATCTCAATAATCTCCTTTGCAACGCATCCTGTTTCTTCTCTAAGTTCCCTTTTAGCACAATCTAAAAATGTTTCTCCTAAATCCGAACGCCCGGCAGGTAATTCAACAATTGCCTCTCTTATAGGAAATCTGTATTGTATTTCTAAAAAAACATTTCCGTCTTTATCAATCGGTAAAACTGAAGCACCGCCGAATTCCTTATTAAGAATAGATTTAGTATATTTAAAATCTTTTTCAACCAAAGTAATATCATAAGTATTTACAACTCCCATAAAACGACACTTATATGTATCAATATGCTCCATTTCAACTTTTACTTCTTTTTTAAGTTTATCATCTAACATTCTTTTTTCCTCCTCTATTTTCTTGCTCCCAAGGTATAACTCTTTCAAAGAGCCAGCCGAAACATATAATCATAAGAATAAGTGTAGGGAAATTATATCTTGCCTGTCCTTCTATAACGAAATATACCGAATAAAAGAACAACATACTCCAAACAGTAATCAACATCGAAAGCTCTGTCTTTTTAAGAAATATATTCCTCATATTAATTGCTAAGACAAAAATAAACGATGCACTCAGAACAAATACTATTGCATTTGCACATCCCATAAATATCTTAAACAAACGATTTTGCATAACAGTCATTTGCCCTAAATTTTCAAATCCCCATAACTGCACATCTGACGCACCGTCAAAAAACACATTAACAACTCTCAAACAGCCAAGAGCAATAAACTCTCCGGGATTTTTAATAATCCACTTTATAGCCTCATCCTTAAAAATATCACCGGAATAAGGATTTCTAAGATTTTGAGTCTTCTCTGTTATATGATCCGTATCATAAATAAAGCCGACATCTGCTAATTTTTGCTTAAACTCATCACTTGCAGGTACTTTAAACGCATTCATCCACGTTCCTCTTACGTTCTCACTATTGTTGTTAATATATAAAGTATACCCGCCATTATATGAAATGGGAAAAGCTTTATTAAAAACTTTATAATTTTTTAAAGTAGAAGGAATTATCACAAGCATAAACCCTACAATCAAGGATACACCTGCAAAAGCTATCTTTTTCAAATTCTTTTCTTTAATGAAATGTATAAAAATCAAAACAATTGGATATGCCATAAAAAATGGTTTTACTAAGCTAAGAATTCCAATCAAAAAACCTTGAACTAAAAAATTCCACAGCTTATTTTTCTCTGTCATGTATAAACTCATACATATAACAATAGAAAAAAATAAAACAGATAAAACTTCACTTCCCAAAACATTCGTATAAATCAAATTGTTCGGTAAAAAAGCAAACAATGAAAAACAAAACCACACGACAAATTCTCTGTTAAATACTTTTTTTAGAATCAAATAAATAAACGGTAAAGTCAACGTAGAACATATAACATTAAAAACTTTTGCCGTAAAAATACTGCTATCATTAACTAACTTAAAAAATAAACTCAAAAACATCGGATATCCATAAGATTGGAACGCCCAAGGATACCCATCTAACGTAAATCCATTACCGTTAAAAAGGTTAACGGCAACCTTGTAAAACGTCTCAAAATCATAAAGAGGACTAAGTGGTATGTTGTTTATCCACCAGATTTTCAAAATCATAGATAAAACAATAACAACTGACATACCAATTAATCCTCTTTTTTTCATTTTTTCTCGTCCTTTCTGCTAAAATCCCGTTTCGGTTAACGCAACCTTCTTGATTTGAGCAATCGGGGAATAAGTATCCGTAGAAATAATTTCTCTGCCAACTTCAACCCCATTTTCTTTTGTAACTCTATATGACTTAACCTTGTAACCTTTCTTGCCCTTTTGAATAATTTTAGAAGTTCCCATAGGCAAACTTGCATCTTCAATATTTTTCTCGGCAAAATTTAAAATCTCTACCGTTTCAGTCTCAATATCAACAGTTCTGTTAGGGTTTGTCTGAATACCGGTTATTTTTATCGTAAGATTTCCATTTGACGCTGATGACTCAATTCTTACTGGATATTGTTGATTGTTTCTAAATCTGAAATCTAAACTTCCATAAACAACGGTCGCATCTCTTCCTAATTTAACATACGCAACAGGTAAGCTGTGATTCTTTCTCTCTAAAATCTCTAAATCAGCTTCAACAACTGCATTATATAAAGTTGAAGAAACCTGACAAATACCGCCGCCAAGACCATCTATAACTTGACCTCCCTGATAAACCTTTGCAACCTTAAAACCTCTTTCAGTCGTTCTTTCTCCTACCACATTATTATAAGAAAACTCCTGTCCGGGCATCAAAATAACGTTATTTATGGCATCAGTTGCAAGTCTTACATTTTCAGACCTTTCTTTTTCATTAACATTATAATAAGTTGTATATGTACTTAAAGTATCCTTAAATAATTCTTCTAACACACTATCTATAGTTGTTTCAGGCAATGTAATTTTTAGAGGGATAGCAAACTGCATTCCTTCTTCAGTAACACTCTCTGCAATCTTCTTTGCTTCATCTAAATCTTTAATTTCAATTCCGATAATCTGGTCTACAAGTATTCCTGTATCACTTATATACTCTGCATTCTGCACATTCTTTTTTATTGCATTTTGAATTTTCTCGATATCTACCTTATCCGGAGCCACTTTAATAGTCTCAATTTCTACATTAGGGTTCTCTAGTAAATTCAAATCTGCGATAATCTTTTGCTTTATAGTAGAATGATCTATTTTTACACCTGTAGTTCCTGTATTTACAATTAATTTATCTCCCTGTCTTACATAACTTGGTTGAACAACTTCGTTTCCAAGTTCCTGAGCAACTAAATTAATCTGTTTATCAAGTTTTTTTACATCAACAGAAACATCATATTGTAAATCATCACTAAATAAACTGTTTTTTAGTCCCGAAAAAACTTTTTTAAAAAAGCTGCCCTCTCTACCAACATTATAAGCGAGCTTCGAAGCCTCATCCGAATTAAAAGAAGCACTAATTTCTTTTGCACTAAATTTAATTTTTCCTTCCTCGCTATATAAGGATACATCAACATTTGACAATTCTTTATAGTATTCATCCAAAACGTCTTTCGCCTGTTCTACGGTATAACCTCCAAGTTTTACACCATTTACTCTCACACCGGCATATATCTTACTATATCCAACCGTAAAAATTGATACAATTATAAAAATTGCAATAATGATTCCAAAAATTAATCCTAAAGTAAGCCACCTATTATCTTTATTCGCCGGTTTTTTTACACTTTCTACATTTTCTTCCACTCTTATCAACTCCCGAACACAAGATCTCTATTTTATATATTCAAACTCGACCTCACCTATTCGTACCGTATCTCCTTCATTTATTCCCATCTTTTCAAGTTGCTTATTAATTCCCTTCATATCTAAGAATCTTTGAAAATACTGCACAGATTCATAATCGTCAAAATTTATACTTCTCATTACCTTTTCTACAATTTTTCCGGAAATAATATACATATTATTTTGGCAAACTATCTCAAACTCAGATGTATCCTTAATTTCAATCTCTTCATATATTTCTTCTTTTTCTTCCGGTTCAATGTTTTTTAACATATCTGCGACTCTATAAAATACTTCTTTTAATCCTTGCTTAGTAACAGCTGAAACCTTAAATATCTCATATCCTAATTTATCTGTAACCTTCTTTAATCGTTCAAAATTCTCCTCAGACCCCGGAATATCCATTTTATTAGCAACAACAACCTGAGGTCTCTTAGCAAGCTTTGGATTATGAAGTTCAAGCTCAGAATTAATTATCTTATAATCTTTAACAACATCTCTTCCTTCACTTTGAGAACAATCAACAACATGAATTATAAGTTTCGTACGTTCAATATGTCTTAAAAATTCATGTCCAAGTCCGGCACCTGTATGGGCACCTTCAATAAGTCCCGGAATATCTGCTAATACAAAATCTGCCCCGTTATCAAGTTTAACAACACCTAAGTTCGGCACAAGTGTAGTAAACTGATAATTTCCTATTTTAGGCTTTGCAGCAGTCATAATAGAAAGAATCGTAGACTTTCCTACATTCGGAAATCCAACCAACCCAACATCAGCAAGAAGTTTTAGTTCAAGCATAAGTTCAAAACTTTCACCTTCTTCGCCTTCTTCAGCAAATTTAGGAACTTGACGTGTGGCCGTTGCAAATTTAGCATTACCTCTTCCGCCTCTTCCGCCTTTTGCAATAAGAAATTTCTCGCCGATTTCCGTTAAATCAGCCATCGTTCTCCCTGTCGCCATATCTCTTACAATAGTACCGGCAGGTACTTTTATATATAAACTTGCACCGGATTTTCCATAGCGATTTCCACCGTCTCCTCTTTCGCCGTCTCCGGCAACAAACTTCTTTTTGTAACGGAAATCAGCCAAAGTATTTACATCTGAATCAACTACAAAGTAAACATCTCCGCCTTTTCCACCATCTCCGCCGTCAGGTCCTCCTGCTGCAACATATTTTTCTCTTCTAAACGAAACATATCCGTTTCCACCTTTTCCAGCCTTAACTGTAATCTTAACCAAATCAACCATACAATCCTCCTAATGCAGATGTATTCTACATTTTATTTGAAAAAGCAAAAAGGAAAAAG
>CAZXFU010000046.1:0-10139 GCA_964640345.1 uncultured Eubacteriales bacterium | reverse complement strand
CTCGGTACAAGCAAGTTTTGGTATAGAAATGGTGCAAAAAGGGTTATTTTGGCTCGAGAGTTATCTCGTGAAAAGATTAAATATATGATGGAAAATAAGCCGGATAATTTGGAACTTGAAATGTTTATACATGGTGCTGTTTGCGTGGGTTACTCCGGTCGTTGCATTTTAAGTAATTATCTTACGGGGCGTGCTTCAAACCAAGGCGACTGTGCACAACCTTGCAGATGGAATTATAATGTTTATATTGAAGAAAAACAAAATCCTGGCGAATATATGCCTATCGAAGAGGACGGAAGAGGAACATATTTACTTTCTGCAAAGGATTTATGCTTAATTAACAGAATACCTGAAATTGTTGATATGGGTGTAGAAAGCTTAAAAATTGAGGGAAGATTAAAAACAGAGTACTATTTGGCAACTGTTGTAAATGCGTATAGATGTGCAATTGATGATTATTTAAATGCCCCGAAAAGTTATGATGCAAAAAAATACCAAGTAGAGCTTGATAAGGCCATGAGTAGAAAATACAGTGAGCTATTTTATGATAGGGAAGACAATGACGAGATTCAAAATTATGCAGATGACGGTAGAAGCGAAGTCCCATATGAATATGGTGCAAAGGTTTTACAAAAAAACGATGATTTGTCTGTTGTTGAAGTTAGAAACAAAATTCAGGTTGGAGATATTTTTGAGCTTATTGTTCCGGGGAAAATCGAGCCTGAATTGATAGAAATTAAAGAATTATTTGATTACGAATCGAAGTCCCCAATTCCGGTTGTAAACCCTGGGAAAGCAGACCAAAAGGTGCTTATGAAGTTACCTGGTAATGCAAAAGATAATTACATAATTCGTAAGAGAAAGTAAATAATTCGTACTAATAAATTTAATAATATATGCCGAAATACTTCTTGTTATGGATATGATAGAAAAAAGTTGGAGGCAATTATGAAGTTTAATAAGAAAAAGTTTTTTAAGAATCTTCTGTTGTTAATATTATTTGTGATTTTAATAACTTTAGGTGCTTATTTGTGGAAGACGCCTGAAGCACGTGAAAAAATTTATGTTTATTATTCGGAACTTATTTCAAGTTTTAAGAATGACGAGATTGTAAATGTTCAGGAAGTTTTTTCGCTTTCATATGATCCTGCTGTTCAGACTACTATAGTGCCGGGGAAAGACGGAATGCTGGTTATTAATAAAACCGGTATTTCTGAATATACAACGTCAAAAAATCCTATTTGGGTAAAAGAGATGAATATTTCAAATCCTATAATAGCTACAGATGGTGAAAGGTTTGTTATTTCAGAGGCAGGCGGGAAAAAAGTAATGGCTTTTTATAACAGAACTTTACTTTGGGAAAAAGAATGTCAAGGAACGGTTAACAAGGTTTTTATAAACAAGTCCGGATATGTTGGCGTTATTTTTTCTCAAACAGGTTACAAAAGCGGGTTTTTATTCTTTGATCCTGAGGGCAATGAGATTTGCACTAAGTTGTTTGCAAAGACGAGTCTTATTGATTTAGATATTTCGGATAAGGGGAATTTAGTCGCAATGATTGAGGCTGACGCGACCACTGCTACGCTTAGTTCTGCTATTTCATTTATGTCAAATCAAGGCGAAATTGTTTATTCAAGTATAGAAAGTGACACATTGTTAGCAGGAATACGTTTTTTAGATGCGTCTAACGTTATAGCCGTTGGAGATAATAAACTTATTAAGATAGATAAAAATTATGATAAGACAGTTTTGGATGATTTTAAAGATAAAACTGTTTCTGGCATAAATCTTGAAAATTCAGACAGAATAATTGAAGTTTACAGAACAGCAAACAGTATTTTTGCAGATAAATCTACCATAGATATATTAAATATTAATAATAAAAAGACCGGAACAGGAGAAGTGTCCGGCGTTGTAAAGGCAGTTGAAAGTTCGGGAAAAACTATAGCTATTGTACTGGCTGATAGAATTGATTTTTTGGATATTAGTGGGAAATATTTGAATTCATTAAATATTTCCGGGAAGTATAAATCTATGAAGTTGACTTATGATGGAAATTATGCATATATAGATTTGTCAGATGTTTTAAAAATGGTAAAGGTGCGATAGTTATGTCATTTACTTTAGATATTAAAAACGAGATAAAAAGGTTAAAACCTGATAATGACAAGAAAAAAGAATTTTTGCGAAATATCTTCTTGCTAAATGGTTCAATTGTTGATCCTAAAAAGGAATATCATTTAGAAATCTTATCTGATTCTGAAAGTGTTGCGAATAGTTTATGCGAGTTGTTAAAGGAATTCGGAATTGTAGCCAAAATTATTGAGAAGAAATATAATTATGCTACGTATGTTAAAGAGGCTGAAAGTATCGCTTTATTTCTTAATATTATCGGAGCACATTCGGCACTTTTAAACTTTGAAAATGTTAAGGTTACTCATGAAATGAATAATCAAATTAACAGAATGGTTAATTGTGAGACCGCAAATCTTTCAAAAATTGTTAATGCTTCAATAAGGCAGATTAATGCTATTAATAAGATAAAAAACTCAATCGGTCTTAATAGTTTACCGGATAATTTAAAAGAGATTGCTGAACTTAGGTTAAAAAATCCGGATATGGGATTAGAAGAACTTGGCAAGTTGGTTTCTACACCTCTTGGGAAGTCAGGAGTAAATCATAGGCTTAAAAGAATTGAGGAAATTGCTAATTCGATAAGTTGAAAATTTTTACTGTTACGGATTTGTGCTTGACCATAATACTACAAAATGGTAAAATGCAATTTGATTAGTGTAGTAAGATTATATTTTTTTTAGAAGGGGTAGGATTATAGTGTTCTTTGATAAGTTAAAAGAAAGAATGACTAAGACAAAAGAGTCTTTTTCTAATAATATCAGTAATGTCTTTTCGGTTTTTACTAAGGTTGATGAAGAACTACTTGAAGAGTTATTGGATGTTTTAATTATGTCTGATGTTGGGATGACTACGTCAGAGTTTATAATTGATGAACTGAGAGATAGAATAAAGAAGAAAAGAATTGTTGAGCCGGATTCGGTTAAAGAAGAGCTAAAGAACGTTTTGGCGGAAATTGTTTTTGTTGATAAGCCTCCTATTGGAAAAGATACTGTTATTATGGTCGTAGGCGTTAATGGTGTTGGAAAAACTACTACTATCGGCAAATTATCTAATTATTTTTCAAAGGAACGCTTTAAGGTTATTGCTTGTGCAGCTGATACTTTTAGAGCTGCAGCTGTTGAGCAACTTGAACTTTGGGCGGACAGAGCTAAGGTTGAGCTTATTAAAAAAGAAGAAGGGTCAGATCCTGCAGCTGTTATATTTGATGCTACTAAAAAAACTAAAGAAGAGAAAGCAGATATTTTAATTTGCGATACTGCCGGAAGACTTCATAATAAAAAGAATTTGATGGAAGAACTTTCTAAGATGAATCGTGTTATAGAGCGTGAGCTTCCAAACTATAAAAAAGAAGTTTTACTTGTATTAGATGCTACAACTGGTCAAAACGGTATTAACCAAGCAAAAGCTTTTTCAGAGGCAACGGGGATTACCGGAATTATAGTTACAAAGCTTGATGGAACTGCAAAGGGCGGAATGGTCTTTTCGATTGTTAAAGAATTAAATATACCTGTTAAATTTATTGGAATTGGAGAAGGAATGGATGATTTAGGATTGTTTGATGCAAGAAAATTTGTTGATAGTATTTTTTAGGGGGTATTTTTCATGAAATTTTTTGATTTGGTTAATAAGGGGGATAAGAATAAGATACGTAAGTATTTTATCTTTGCCGGAATAGCTTTTTTAGTTGTTATTGCGTTAATTTCTGTTTTTCAGATTAATATTGAATTGTTAGAAATTAATGAAATTGGTGAACAATACAAAAGTGTTTATTGGACAAACCTTATTATAAAGTATTTGACGATGCTTGGTGCTTTTATAATAATTTTTGCATTTACTTATTTTACTAATAAAGTTATTTCAAAGAATTTGCTTAAGTTTTTTAAGGAAGAAAATGTTGAGCCGATAAAACTTCCTAATAAATCGATTTCTTTCTTTATTTCTTTGGTTGCAAGTTTCTTTGTTAAGGATTTTCTTGCACGCAACTTGCTTGTATATATAAATTCGGCAAGTTTTGAAATTAATGATCCAATCTTTTTTAACGATATTGGATATTATATGTTCCAAAGACCTTTCTTAATTGATCTTTCATCGTTTATTAAGGGACTTATATTATCAGTTATTGTATATACAATCGGATATTATGTTTTGGTTTTTGGTGCATGTTTTAACGGAATTCTTTTGGAATCCCTAAAGAAAAACAATGTTGTTAAGCATAATTTAATAAATGTTGCTTTATTTTTCTTAGTTTGTGCAGTTACATATTCGTTTACTATGGAAGAATCTTTGTTTTCTACTTTTGGAAATGGATTAGTTGGTGCGGGGTTTACCGATATTAATATAAAAATGCTTGCATATAAGATTGCAACATGGCTTGCTGTTGCGGTCGTGCTTGTTGCATATATTTATTTAGAAAGAAACAAAGTTAAAAAAGCGATTATTACAATGGCTATTTTCCCGGCATTTTGGGTTGTTATTTATGTGACAATCGGTTTTACTCAGTTATTTCTTGTCACACCAAACGAGTTTTCTAAAGAATCAAAGTATATCGGATATAATTTAGAAAACACAAAGCAAGCATATAACTTAAATACAGAAGAGTTAAAATTTTCTCCTAATGAAGAGATTAATGCTACTACATTTGAAGCGAATGCTGACATCCTCAGTAACATAACTATTACAGATGATGATGCTACATTAAAGGCATTAAACCAAAATCAGGCGATTCGCGGATATTATAATTTTACTGGTATAGATAAAGCCCAGTATGATATCGATGGAGTATCTAAGACTGTTTACTTAGGTGCACGTGAAGTTGATACAGAAAATATGAATTATATTAACAAAACATTCCAGTATACTCACGGTTTAGGCGTTGTTATGAGCCCTGTAAATTCTACAGACAATAATGGAGAGCCTACATTTATTCTTAATGAATTAAAACCTGAGCCAAGTTATAACGACTTAAAGATTACTGAGCCGCGAATTTACTTTGGAGAAACGACAGACAATAATGTAATTGTAAATGCGGTAGGAATTGACGAAATTGATTATCCTGAAGGGGATAAGAGCATAGAATTTAGATATGATGGAACTGCAGGAATTAAGCTTAATTTCTGGAACAAGTTGCTTATGTCTATAAAAAATGCAGATATGCAAATGCTTGTTTCGGGTTATGTAAATTCAGATAGTAAATTATTAACCAACAGAAATATTATAAAGAGGGTAGAGAAAATCGCACCGTTCATTCATTTTGACGAAGATGCGTACATGGTTGTAAATGATGCAGGAAAGTTGTTTTGGATTGTTGACGGTTATACTTTATCTACTCAATATCCTTATGCTGAATATTTTGAAATTGACGGAAAAATTGAGGGAACAAAAGAAAAGTATAATTACATAAGAAATTCAGTAAAAGCAGTAGTTGATGCATATAACGGAGATGTTACGCTGTATATTACAGATAGACGTGATCCTGTTATTATGGCATATAATAAAGCATATCCTGAATTATTTGCAGATCTTGACAATGAGCTTATACCTGATGATATTGCAAAACATTTGCGTTATCCTACTTTGTTATTCAAAATCCAAGCAGAGAAATTTGAAAAATATCATGTAAATGACGTAAGTACGTTTTATAAAGGCGAAGATTCCTGGAGCGTTGCTACACATAATACAGGTAATGAAGTTGTTGATGTAGAACCGTATTATGCTTATGTTACATTACCAAATTCACATATAAAAGAGCTTGTTTTGATGCTCCCTTATACATTAGAAGGCAGAAACAGCTTAACCGCATTACTAGCTGTTAGAGCAAATGGCGAGCTTATTGTATATAGTTTTCCTAAGGAGTCTAATGCACTTGGTACGATACAGCTTGACAACAAGATCGATCAAGATGCTCAAACCGCAAAAGATTTGAATCTCGGTGCCGGTACAAAGGTTACCAGAGAGATAACAGTTTTGCCTTTTGGAAATTCACTAATGTATATTGAACCTGTTTATATAGAAGCAGTAAACGAAGATGCTGTTCCACAATTAACTAAAGTTGCGGTAGCATGTGGAAATAATCTTGCAATTAGTAACAGCCTTTCTGGTGCTTTGAATCAGTTACTAAACCGCGAAAACGGTACAATCATTATTGAAGTAAATGAGGATGTTACTCTGCTTGATACAATTGAAAATACAATTTCAACTTATACAAAACTAAAACAGGCTTCGCAAAGTGGAGATTGGGAAGAGTTTGGAAAGCAAATGACTAATTTGGATGAAGTTATTAATATTTTGAATGAAAAGAAGGCTGAAATGCCTTATGAAAATGCTACAAACCCAGAAGTAATCGGTGCATAAATTAAAAAGAAATACCACGGTCGAGGTAAGACCGTGGTTCCTATATTTAAAAGACATTTAATAATCAAGATTTCAAAAAAATAATAGCGAAGGCATTGCGAGTAATTTCCTATTGCGAAAAAAACTAGTCTGTTTTCACTCATATCATAATAAAATACTATGGGTGATTATATGGAAACATTAAGAATTGGTTCGATAGGCGTTTATGTGGAACTTTTGCAAAGTACATTAAAAACGTTAGGATTTTATAACGCTAATATTGATGGTATTTTTGGAAGCGGAACTGAGAGAGATGTTAAACGTTTTCAAAGACAATTTAGTCTGGTGGCTGATGGCGTGGTTGGACGTGATACTTGGAGTAAACTTTTGCCATATATTAACGGCTATACTGAGTACACTGTTCGACGTGGCGACTCGCTTTTTTCAATTGCACATAAGTTTTCTACAACTGTTTCAAGAATTGTTTTTGCTAATCCCGGAATATCTGCTAACAATCTTTCTGTCGGGCAGCAAATTATAGTCCCTTTTGGTAATATCGTAAAAACAAATATGAGTTATTTTTTTGAATTGCTGCAAATGAATATAAGTTCTCTAAAAAACATTTATCCGTTTATTGAAGTGGGAAGTATTGGAAAGAGCGTTATGGGAAAGGACTTAACGTATATTAGAATTGGTACTGGCGGGAAAGAAGTTTTTTATAGTGGTGCGATTCATTCTAATGAGTGGATAACTGCACCGATGCTAATGAAATTTATTGAAAATTTTTGCCGAGCGTATGTGTCAGATTCAAAGATTTCCGGATATAATTGCAGAGAAATTTTTGAAAGTTCATCAATATATATTGTTCCTATGGTTAATCCGGATGCGGTTGATTTGGTAGTCGGTGCATTAGATGAGAATAGCTTTTATTATACTAACGCAAAGAAATTAGCTAACAATTATCCGGAAATTCCGTTTCCGTCCGGTTGGAAAGCAAATATTTCCGGTGTTAACCTTAATTTACAGTTTCCGGCAGGTTGGGAAATAGCAAAACAAATAAAATATGCTCAAGGTTATACTAAGCCTGGCCCAAGAGATTTTGTAGGAGCGGCTCCACTTGCTGAACCTGAGGCTCTTGCAATGTATAATTTTACACTTGTGCATAATTTTAATTTGATTTTAGCATATCATACACAAGGGCGTGTCATATATTGGAAATTTTCGGACTATAATCCGCCTCAAGCCAGAGTTATTGGCGAAAGATTTGCTAATATTACCGGTTATATGCTAGAAACTACACCGTATTCTTCCGGGTATGCAGGTTATAAAGATTGGTTTATTCAAGAATATAATAAGCCGGGTTATACAATTGAGGTCGGAATTGGCACAAATCCTATATCAATATCACAATTTTCAACAATTTATAAAGAAAACGAAGGTGTTTTAATTACTGCTTCAATTATAATTTAACAAAAAAATAATAAAGTGTTTTTTGATAAAATACTTTATTATTTTTTTCTAGTGTGTTACAATGTGGACGGAGTAAAATTTTTACATACAAAGGAAAATGAGGTGAAGAGATGACGAAAAAGTTTTTTAACCGATTTGACCCATTTATGCCTTCAAAGTTTGATAACATTAAGGTTGATACTACAAATTCTCTTAATAATAATCATGCGGACATTTTAGAAGAATTTAATAAGGCAACATTAAATGAAGGATTGCATTTTGGGATGCCGGGAGTTAAGAACGGTTTTGTTATTATGATATCTAAAAAAGCCATAGGAAGCGAGAACGGTCTTGGCGAAAAACTTTTAGAAGATTTTATCTGTTCACTTTCAAGTTCTTTCGAATTGCCACAATATTTAGTTTTTACAAATGAAGCGGTGTTTTTGCCAGATTCAGAAAAAATAAAAAATGCACTAGATAAATTAAAAAAATATGGTGTAAAAAATTTAGTTTCAATAGAGTCGTTGAACTTTTTTAATTATAAGATTAGAAATAAATCAGTTATACAAGCCACTTCAGGAGATATTACTGAAAAGCTACTTATTTCAAAGCAACTTATAAGTTTATAAGTTATTTAAGGGACCGGCTTAAGTTTGAGATCAGTCTTTTCATATATGATAAGGAGGATAAACATGAGTGAAGAGAAAACAAAGACAGTTTTAGGAGAAATTTTGGATTGGGTTTATTGTATTGCTTTAGCGGTAATTATAACGTTACTTATTAAAAACTTATTTTTTAGCACGACAATTGTAAGACAAGAGTCTATGATTCCTACGCTTCATGATGGGGATATTTTGTTTGTGAATCGTTTTTCACAAGTGACAAATACACCTCTTGAACTAGGGGATATTGTTGTTTTGGAAGCTCCGCTTGATGTAGTAAGTGATACAGGTTTTGCAACGTATACTGAAGATTCTTTATGGACTAAATTCTTAAAGTTATTTAAAAAGACGTTGTACATAAAAAGAGTTATCGGCACACCCGGAGACAGATTAATAATAGATGGAGACGAAGTATCAATAAACGGTCAGATTTTGGATGAACCTTATATAAATTCTGAAAGATTTATGAATGACATTAATGATGATATTGATATTGAAATACCTGAAGGATATGTATTTTGCATGGGAGATAACAGAGATAGAAGCAAGGATTCGAGATCTTTTGGACTCATTCCTATAAACAAAATTGAGGGAAAAGCTACATTTAGATTATTCCCGTTTGACAAATTTGGAAATATTGATTAAAATATTGCAGGAAATGACAATAAGTGATAAAATAATGAAAGTAGATTTGGAGGTACCTTATGAAAAAAGTTGAAGTAGAGAAATTAGTTAGCAAATCAATAATAATTACCACAGTTCTTTTATGTCTTATCTTAGGAACAACATTTATTCAAAATGGGTATTTTAATGCACTTACATTTAGCACAACATCTAAGGCAACTATCATCGTTAGTGTATTGTTCGCAGTAATCGCTGTTGGAATGGCATTTTGGGGTGCTTTTAAAAATTCAAAATATTATTTCTACGCAAGTGTATCAGCTATAATTGCTATTTTTGTTATGCTATTAAAGGTTAATTATGAAATAAAAGGCTTACAGTTTAGCATAGGTTCAACGACTATTAAATTTTACATTATGGCAATGTTTGTTTTATGCCTTGCTATTCTTGTTACATGGATTAGGACTACTATAAAGTTAATTAGGAAATAATGAATGTTAATATAAAGACAGTTATATGTTATTATTGTAACCGTCTTTATATTGCTTTTTAGAAGGGTAGAATAACATGATAAAAAGTATGACCGGTTTTGGAAGAGGAGAATATGAAGCTAATGGGCATGAGTATGTTGTTGAAATAAAAACAATAAATCATAGGTATTTGGATATTAATGTTCGTTTTCCGAGGCAATATTCTTTTTTAGAGGATTATACAAGAAAATCAATTGCAAAATTTATCTCTCGCGGGAAAATAGATGTTAATATTCAGTTTAGTAACTTTGGAAGCGAACTTAAGCGTGTCTCTTTTGATGAAAATTTGATAAAAGCATATTTAGTTGAAGCTAATTCTCTTGAAGAAAAGTTTGGTATAAAAAATGATTTGTCGTTTTGCAAAGCCTTGCAATTACCGGAAGTGATTAGGGTTGATATAGATGAAAACGAA
>CAZXFU010000045.1:0-11711 GCA_964640345.1 uncultured Eubacteriales bacterium | reverse complement strand
AGGAATTAATTCAAGATCTATATTACAAAGAAGTGTCGGATAAAGAATTATATGAAGCGGCATTAAAAGGTATGTTTCAGTCGCTTGATATGTACAGTGATTATTATAATCAAGAGGAAACGACTGAATTTAATACAGATGTTTCAGGAAATTATTCGGGAATTGGAATTAAATTTGAGGGGTACAACGGATATTTAAGAGTTGTTAAGGTGTTTACAAATTCACCGGCATATGTTGCGGGACTTGCTGCCGGAGACTATATTATAAAGATAAATGATGAAGAAACCAGTGGTTGGTCAACGACAAAAGCAGCATCCTTAATTAGAGGGGAAATCGGCACAAACGTTAAACTTACAATATTAAGGGGGAACCAATCTTTTGATGTTGAGGTAAAACGTGCAGATATCCAAGCTGAGTCTTGCACATTTGATATATTAAATGACGATATTGCATACATAAAGATTGAAGAATTTAATTTAAGTACAGCCGTTGAAGTTTCAAGGTATTTAAATGCAATGAAACTTACAGGATATAATAAGTTGATATTGGATTTAAGAGATAATCCGGGTGGATATGTTGACCAAGCAGTCTATGTTGCTAGAAATTTTGTGCCGAGCGGGATTATAACGACATTAAAGTATAAGAATTCTGCTAAGGATACCGAGTATAGATCATATTTAAAGCAGAATCCATATAAAATGGTTGTTTTAGTTAATGAATATTCTGCTTCTTCTTCTGAGATATTAGCAGGTGCATTAAAAGATAACGGAATTAAGTTAATTGGAAATAAAACATATGGAAAAGGTGTATTTCAAAATGTTTATAACTTAAAAGACGGAGGCTCAGTAAAGGTTACAACAGGTCAGTATTTCACACCTTCAGGTGTTTGCATAGATAAAATCGGGATAACTCCGGATTTTGTTGTCGAAGGCAGTGAAGCACAGTTACAAAAGGCAATTGAGGAAGTTAATAAGTTATAAAGATACAAATCAGAGTTAAGTGATTATGGTAAAAATAAGAGAGTGATTACGGTTTTTGGTAACATTTTTAATTAAGTTTGATTGGTAACACAACTACTTGAATTTAATGCTCAACTATTGACCATGTCAAATTTTAGTGGTATTATCTGGGAGAAACAAATTTTTAAGGAGTGATTTATATGATAGATATTAATTTGATTCGTGAGAATCCGGAAGAAATAAAAGAAAAATTAGCTAAGAAGTTATATGAAGTAGATTTCACAGACTTTTTAGAGAAAGATAAACTAAGAAAGTCCTTAAGATATGAAAACGACTCCTTAAAATCAGAGAGAAATAAGACCTCATCTTTAGTTCCCCAAATGAAAAAAGAGGGTAAAGATACTACTGAAATAATTGAGAACATGAAGAAACTCGGAGATAAAATCAAAGAGAATGATGATAAAATAGCCGAAATTGAAAAGGAATTACAATATTTTTTGGATTGTTTACCGAATTTGCCTGCTGACGATTTGTTGCCTGGCGGAAAAGAAAACAATGAAGAAATTGCATCTTGGGGTAATAAACCTGTTTTTGATTTTGAACCAAAGAATCATGTTGATCTTGCAGAAAGTCTGGGTATGATAGATTATAAAAGAGGTGCGAAACTTGGCGGAAATGGTTTTTGGGTATATAGACATGATGGTGCAAAGCTTGAATGGGCATTACTTAATTACTTTATTGAAACACATTTAAATGATGGGTATGAATTTGTTTTATTACCTCATTTATTAAACAGAAAATGCGGATATGGAGCGGGTCAGTTTCCTAAGTTTGCCGAAGATGTGTATCATCTTGATGCAGATAGTGAAAACAGCACGCATTTCTTATTGCCTACTGCTGAAACAGCTTTAGTTAATATGCATGCAGATGAAATTTTAGAGGAAGATGAATTGCCTATTAAGTATGCGGGATATACTCCTTGCTACAGAAAAGAAGCAGGAAGTTATAGAGCTGAAGAACGTGGTATGATTAGAGGTCATCAGTTTAATAAAGTTGAAATGGTTCAGTACACAAAGTCTGAAGATTCTCCAAAAGCCTTTGACGAACTAGTTAATAAGGCTTCAAAACTTGTTGAAGGCTTAGGATTACATTATAGAATTTCAAAGCTTGCCGCAGCGGATTGCAGTCACGCAATGGCTAGAACTTGCGATATCGAGGTTTGGATTCCTAGCATGAATGACTATAAGGAAGTAAGTTCCGTGTCTAATGCTCATGATTATCAAGCAAGAAGAAATAATACAAGATATAGAAATAAAGAGACAGGAAAGCTTGAATATGTTCATACGCTAAATGGTTCCGGTCTTGCAACAAGCAGAATTTTACCTGCGATTTTGGAGCAATATCAACAGGCTGACGGAAGCGTAGTTGTTCCGGAAGTGTTAAGAAAATGGGTTGGCAAAGACGTAATTAGATAAGATGAAATATAGGGACGGTTCAAATTTTTGGTTTAGAGAAAATGAACCGTCCGTTATTTTAATTAAGGAGTGACTTTATGGAGACAATTATAAATAAATTAACGAATATTTTAGGAAAGGCTTTTGAAATTGCCGGATATGATGCTTCTTACGGAAAAACCGCAATTTCAAACCGACCTGACTTGTGCCAGTTCCAGTGTAATGGTGCGATGGTTGGGGCAAAGGTATACAGGAAAAGTCCTATGCAGATTGCTAATAATGTTGTTGAAAAGCTAGATAAAGATTATTTTGAAAAGGTCGAAATTGTTCCGCCCGGATTTATTAACTTGACATTAAAAAATGAGGAAATTTTAAAAATGATTTCTGAAATGGCATTAGATAAGAATTTAGGACTAGTAAAGATTGCAAATGGTGAAAATATTGTAATAGATTATGGCGGACCTAATGTTGCAAAACCACTTCATGTTGGACATTTGCGTTCGGCTATTATCGGAGAATCTATAAAAAGGTTAGCTAAAGCTCTTGGGTATAATGCTATCGGAGATGTGCATTTGGGTGATTGGGGTCTTCAAATGGGACTTATTATAACTCAGTACAGAGAAGAAAATCCGGACAGTGCATATTTTGATGAGAATTATGATGGGGAATATCCGGGGGTTGATATAACTTTAGATAGATTAAATGAAATTTATCCGAAAGCTAGTGCTAGAAGCAAGGTTGATGAAGAATTTATGTCAAAGGCTCAGCAAGCTACTTTTGATTTGCAGAAGGGGAGACGAGGATATCTTGCTTTTTGGAAGGAAATATTAAAGATTTCTGTGACTGATTTGAAGAAAAACTATGAAAAACTAGGGGTTAGCTTTGAATATTGGTATGGAGAAAGTGATAGCGAAAAATACATACCTGATATGTTAGATAAGTTTATAAAAGGCGGATTTGCAAGAGAGAGTGAAGGAGCTCTTGTTATTGATGTTGAAAAGCCGGAGGATAAGGCCCCTATGCCACCTGTTATTGTTAGAAAGAGCAACGGCTCTCAGATTTATGCAACAACTGATTTGGCTACAATTATTCAGAGAATTGAAGATTTTAAACCGAAGATGATTTTGTATTTTACAGATAATAGGCAAGGACTTCATTTTGAACAAGTGTTTAGAGCTGCCAGGAAAACAGGCATTGCTAATGAGGATGTTTTACTTGAATGGTGCGGTTTCGGAACTATGAATGGTAAGGACGGAAAACCGTATAAAACAAGAGATGGCGGAGTTATGAAACTCCAGGATTTAATAGAAATGGTATGTAACGCAGCTTTAGATAAGATGAAAGAAGCGAAAGCCGGTATGGAATTATCTGATGACGAGAAAAAGGATACGGCTCTAAAGGTTGGAATTGCGGCTCTTAAGTTTGGAGATTTGATAAATTATAGAGCTAAAGATTATATTTTTGACTTGGATAAGTTTATGTCTTTTGAAGGAAAAACAGGTCCGTATTTGCTTTATACGATTGTAAGGCTTAATTCTATATTAAATAAGGCGAAGGAAAAAGGCTTTGAGATTGGGAAGATAGGAGAACCTAAGACTGATGTTGAGAGAGATTTGATGTTAAAGTTGATTACAATGAATGAAAATTTTGTTCAGGGTTTTAATGATAAAGCTCCAAGTGTTATTTGCGAGAACGCTTACCAAATTGCTGCATTTGCCAATAGATTTTATTATGAAAATAAGATTTTATCTGAAGAGAACGAAGAAAGACGTGGAAATTTACTTGCACTTAGCAAGTTTGTGTTAGATGTTTTGAAACTACATATGGACATTTTGGCAATTGATGTGCCGGATAGAATGTAGGGGGAATATGCACAGTCAATAGAAGGGATTTAAAGGGAGAGTTTTTTACACCTCCCTTTAAATCCCTTCTATTGACTGTGTATATTTTCCTTTTATCATAACAGAACCTGTAATCGTCGCTTTAATTCCTCTTCCATCTGATTTCGGAACAATTAGTAAATGATTATTTGTTATTTCATCTCCGTTTACTAAATCTTTTCCGAGTGTTATGTCAGAAATTCCGCCAGATGAATTCTCGCTTGTTACAATAACACTTTTTCCGGAACGCACAATTATTTCTGTACTCGCTTCGCAAGTAATTGTTTCACCTTCATTTAATGTTATTACTTTGAATTCTGAAGGAGTTGTAACTCCGTTTTCAGATACATCTTTTAATGTTTTATCTACATTTTTTTCAAGTTCGCTAAATTTCAAAGAAAAAGAGTCGGTAAGTTGCTCTAATAAAGTTGTCTTTAATGTTTCAATTTTATTTTCAAAGTAACTTAGTGATATAAGCGGATCTGAGCTGTCACCAGGGTTTGCAGCAAATGTTACCGCGGTTAGCACAACTCCTACGGTTACTATCGGTAAAATAATTCTTTTGTTTTTAAAAAGGTTTCTCATATGTATCTCTCCTTTTTTATTCTTCTTCTAAGCCAAGACTTATTTCAATAGCTGCGTTAACTCTGTCCATTAAATTTTCATTTAGATGTCCGATTCTTTCTTTTAACCGTTTTTTGTCTATAGTTCTAACTTGCTCTAAAAGAATAACAGAATCTTTGGATAAACCATAGTCATCAGCATCTATTTCAATATGCGTTGGCATTTTTGCTTTATTTATTTGAGAAGTAATTGCAGCAGCAATTACAGTAGGACTAAATTTATTTCCCACATTATTTTGGACTATTAGTACCGGTCTAACTCCGCCTTGTTCGGAGCCTACTACCGGACTCAAATCTGCATAGTAAATGTCTCCTCGTTTTACAATCACAAAATTCACACTCCGTTAAAGAATTATTTGCTTTGGCGGTAAGTTTTTTCTTATTCGCCTAATGCAATTATTTCCTAAACGGTAAATAATTATACGGTGTGACCGATTTAATTATATAATGCATCTAAACAGCAACTTCATTTTAGCATATTAAATGGCAATTAGTCAAATACAGTAAGATACCTATAACTTTTTAATATTTGAAGATGGTTATGCTACTTTTAGAAAAGCTTACATTAAGCTATAGAAGTAAACTCACTATATATTATGTTCACTTTCTCATTTCCGTTCTTATCAAAGTAAGTTAGGCTATATGGTATGTTATTTTTAAATAATAGCTTCGCAGAATATAGATATTGATTATTATTGGGCAATACTATTTCTATAGAGTCGTTTGTTTCTTTTATAGTATTTGAATCCTCAGAGTTAAAGTAAGTGTTTATAAAGTATGATAGGAAGAGAGGATTTTTGTTTAATTCTTCATAATTGGTTAAAAGCAATTGGTTATTAGAGTTGTTTGATGAAATTTTTAACTCTGAATTTTCATATTTTATAGAAAGTTTTTCACTATCTAAAAAATCCATTGAGTATTGTCCGTTTGACGAATATGTTTGACTAGCCAGATATTCGTTTTTGTTTTTGTTTGAAAAGTAAGATATTACCATTTTACAAGAATAGTTTTTTATCGATAGAAGTATATCATTTGGACTTTTCATTTCTTGAGTTACTGAACAGGCAGCTAAAATAAAGATAAGCGATAATGCAAATAGTTTTTTCATTTTGGGCCTCCCTTTTGTTTTAAACATATGTTGATGCAGGAAGTAAATGCATTAATTTGGTTATTTCGACCTATATTGAATTGCTTCTAACAAATGAGACTTTTGTATATTTTTGCTTTTTTCTAAATCAGCTATGGTTCTTGCAACTTTTAATACTCGCGAATATGCTCGTGCAGATAAATTTAAACGCTTAAAGGCATTTTCCATTATTGAGTTACATTCATCATCTAAATGACAGTATTTTTGAAGTAATTTTGAGTTTAATTCGGAATTTGAAACAATATTATCGTTTTTAAAACGTTCTAATTGAATCTGCCGTGCTTCGTTTACTCGTTTTCGTATTTCTATTGAACGTTCTCCTATTCTTTTATCGTTTAATTCAGAGTATTTTACTGTTGGTACGTTTAGTGTAAGGTCGATTCTGTCTAAAAGCGGACCGGATATTTTTCCTATATAGTCGTTTATTTGCTTTGGTGAGCAAGAACATGAGTGCGTTTCGCTTCCAAAGTAACCGCAAGGGCATGGGTTCATTGATGCAATAAACATAAAATTTGCCGGGAAGGTATAAGACGCAGATACACGGCTTATTGTTATTATTCCGTCTTCTAGTGGTTGACGCATTACTTCTAAAGCACTTTTTTTGAATTCCGGGAGCTCGTCTAAAAATAAAACGCCGTTATGTGCAAGGCTTATTTCCCCCGGATGTGGTATTTTCCCGCCACCAACCAGAGAAATCCCGGATATACTATGATGAGGACTTCTAAATGGTCGATTTACTATTATTTGAGAGTCTTTGGGGAGCAAACCGGATATACTGTATATTTTTGTTATGTCTAATGATTCTTTAAATGTTAAATCCGGCAATATTGTTGGTAGTCTTTTTGCAAGCATTGTTTTTCCGGAGCCCGGCTCGCCTATTAAAAGCACATTATGATTTCCGGATGCCGCTATTTCTAAGGCTCGTTTTGCGACTTCTTGACCTTTTATATCACAAAAATCGTTACTGTAGCTTTGAGGACCGGAAAATAAGTTAGATAAATCCGTAAAAGATGGTTCTATTTTCTTATTAGTGTTAAAGTGGTTTATTATTTCTATAAGATTTGAAGCCGGAAGAATGTTTATTCCGTCAACAACCCCGGCTTCTTTCTTGTTTGCATTAGGTATGATTAAATTTTTTATTTTGTTTTCTTTTGCTGAAATAGCCATTGATAATGCACCCGGAATAGAGTTTATTGAGCCATCTAAAGATAGTTCGCCGACGAATGCGTAATCTACTAAGTCTTTTTCTTTTAAAATTCCCATTATAACTAAAATTGAAATTGCTATAGGTAAATCAAATACGGCTCCTTCTTTTTTAGTGTTTGCGGGAGATAAGTTTAGAATTACTTTCCCATATGGGAATTGGTATCCGATATTTTTTATTGCAGAGTTTACTCGCTCTTTTGCTTCTTTTACAGACATATCCGGTAGTCCTACTATATCAGTTCCGGATAACCCGGGGAGTAAAGTAGACTCAACATTTATTAGATAGCCGTCTATTCCGTTTAGACCTATAGTTTTTACTGTTGAAAAAATTTTAATTTCCTCCTTCACGTAGAAAAATGGTAATTTCTAACAATTGAAATATATTATATATTTTTTAAAAAGTCAACTATATTTTGTAATAATTTCTATAATTTGGAATATTAAAGTAGCGTAAAAAACTGCACCTTAAAATAAGTGCAATGCAAGTTGGATGTGGAAAGTCCTGTCAATACGTCAAAACCTTTATGACAATTGAGTTTTCTCAAGAGATAGTATATAATAATATGAAGTTTAAATAATTGGGAGGGATTTCATTGAGTACAAAAAAAGCAAAGCAAAATCAACAATATGATGAGTATTGGAAGTTAACAGTTGAGTATACAGATATATTTGGGGCTCAATTTAATAATACACTAAGAGTCATCGTAAAATATATTGATGATAATATAGAAAAAATAAATGATTTTGATATAGATAAATACAACAATAAAGATAAAGATGAAAAACTTAAATTTCAGGAATTGTATGGAAATCTTCAAAATATTATATATGCGATTTATCATAAAGCAGACTTTGGTTCAACTAGAAAATCAATAAACCAATTTGTGAAGTTAGGCTTTATAAATCCTTATCTAAAGGGTTATCATAAATTAACAAAAATTTTTTTTAACACTCCGGCAAGTGAAAAAGAATTGAAAAAAAGCATATTTTCCGAAATATTTTATGATAGTGCATCGTTTAATTCTTCAATTACGGCTGACAATACAAGTAAAAAGGAAATTAACTTTTTGTTGAAAACATTAATGTATCATCCAAATAAAATGCTGTCTAAAACGGATTTAATAGCTTTAATGGTAACAGATTTATCTTCTTTTCCAAAAGGATATCTAACTGCCAATGAGTTAAAATCGCAATATAATTACTCAAAGGCGATTGATTTTGAGGAAAACAAATATAATCAAATTCACTATATGTTTACTTTTTTAAATTTAATGCCTAATTTAACTGCACACAAAGATAGGGGTATAGCATTTACTGAAGATGGGATGGTGTTATCTGATATCGATACTACTAGAGATCCCTATATGTATGCATTATATAGAAATAATTTAAAAATAGAATCAAAACGTGTTTACAATAATATTGTGTGTTATGTTGAAAAAATTGCCTATAAAGGACTAGTAGCATCTCATATAAAACCTTGCCATATTTGTTTAGAAGAATCAAAAATAAATGAAGCATATGATTACAATAATGGTCTTTTAATACAACCCAATATTGACGCTTATTTTGATAAATTTGATATTTCGTTTAATGATGATGGAACAATGCTTATAGGCTCAAATGTAGATAGAGATATTGCTGAAAAGTATGGTCAATATACTTTAGATAAAGAAATTTTAACACCTGAACGATTAAAATACTTGTCTTACCATAAAAACAGATTTTTTGAAAAACATATATCTTAATGTTAAATAAAGGGACTGTAAAAAAGAGGCTACTTTTTCAGCAGCCTCTTTTTTACAGCCCCTTTATTTTTAGGACTATTAACATTTCAACTGTTTGATTTTTGTTTATGCTTCCTGTTACTTTATATTGATGTTCTTTGCTAAATACTTTAACTGTTCCATAATTTGATAGTATATTGCTTAATTCTTCTACAGTTGGTTTCGTCTTATTGTTTTCGCTTATTACAATATATTTTGTCTTTCCAATACATTTTTTTACAAGTTTTTCCAGATTAGCCAGAAACATATTATTTTCTGAAAAATTAACATATTGAATTTCATGATTTACAGCCTTATCATATAATCCATAAAATTCTCCGTATTTATTCATGGTAGATGGATAAGGTGGATCCATATATACTATATCAACTTTTTCATCTAATTTATCAATCATTTTAAAAGAATCACAGTTAAAGCTTTTATTTTCCTTTTTATTATCAAATACTGCATTATTATAGTTTTTAATATTATCCCTTATATGCTTTTCAAATGTATAATTGTGATATGCTCTTCTTCTTTTATACTTTTCATAGCTATAATCTTCATCTCTTAGTTTTTGAATTTGAATCCAAGGTATATTCATTCTTGAATATGGTAATTTTCTTATCATAGCTCTTCTTATTAAAGCAAGAAACATATATTTTTCATATTCATTTTCTATTTTTTCTGAAATGGCAAATAGTCTAGCTAATTCCTTTACTTCTTCATCATAATATAGTCTGTTTGATAAAAAGTTTATTTCTTTGTATTTTTTGTTAATTTCATCATTTGTAACCTTGATATTTAATACATCTTCGTTTAATAGCGTGTTTTTATTTTCTATAATAGCCTTGCTTATAACATAATTTGAATATAATGCATCGTTTGAATACACTGTATAATTATTTTCTTTAAGTGCATAAGCTACTGAATTTCCTCCTGAAAATAAGTCTAATACAGTACCTTTTTTTAAGGGAAGATTGGCTATTATCCAATCAACAAGCTTATCTTTATTTCCTATGTAATTAATTTTTGGATACCTACTCATTGTCAAGCACCTCCCTAACAGAATTAGCAATTTGAAAAGCCAGTTTAGGTGGAACAGCATTCCCTATTTGTTGTTGAATTTTTCCAGCATTTCCTTTAAAAATAAACTCGTCTGGGAATGTTTGAATTCTAGCCAATTCTCTTCCTGTTAATGCTCTATTTTGACTATAATGAAATACCTTTCTCATATCTCCAGTTATACAAAAAGAAGGTTCTCTACTATTATACCTTACATATTTTCTTATATCTCCGGATTTTGGTCTTAATTCTTCCGGAATATCATTCCTATTTCCACCATCTTTAACATAACTCATTTTCTCTAACATTTGCTTAGAATGTTTCATAGCATTATGATTTGGTATATCACTAGTTTCTCCGCTTTTTAAAGTTGGTAAATTATCAATTGCATCTTTAATTGTATATATTTTATTAGATTTTTTTGGGAATTCAAAACTATTTTTTTCACTTAATGTTCCTATGACAAATATTCTTCTTCTTTGCTGAGGGATGCCATAGTCAACAGCATTTAAAACATCGGATTTTACAGCATATCCAATACGTTCAAATTCATTTACAATTTCCTTTATAGTCTTTCCTTTATTATGAGTTTTTAAGGCTGCAACATTTTCCATTACAAACATCTTAGGTTTTATTACTTCAACAAATCTTACAAATTCTTTAAATAGCTGATTACGTTCATCATCAATAAAATTTCTGCCTATTTTTCCTGCTATTGAAAAACCTTGACAGGGAGGTCCGCCTATAATAACGTCAATCTTTTCGTTCCCTATTATTGCTTTTATTTCATCATTACTTATATTTTTAATATCTCCAACTTTTAAATTGTGTGTTGGGAAATTATATTTATACGTGTCTGCAAAACACTTATCATATTCTACAGCTAAAACATTTTCGAATTCAGCTTTATCAAATCCAAGAGTCATTCCACCAGCACCTGAAAATAAATCTATATATTTATACCTTTTCATTTAAACCTCCATTATCCATAGTAGCCAACATTTTTAAATACTGCTCGTATTCCATAATAACCATATATTCTTTACTATTCTTTATAACTTTTATTGGTTTTTTTGTTTCTTCGATTTTTTTAAAAATTTTTGCGGATTGCCCTCTATTAAATTCCCTTGCTTTTACAGAGTCTAGTATTATTTCATTAAAATTCATCTCGTTTCCCCCATAGCTGTAATATTATCATTAAAAAAATAAAATGTAAATCATAATTATAAAAGTAATTTAAAATGTAATTACCTTTTTGCTTAACTATTATTCATTGCTTTGACTAATTGGGATTTCTTGTTTCTAAACTATAATTTATTTGTAGTACAAATAGGAATCTTGCTTAAAATATTAAGCCGAAATCAAAATATGACTTCTGTGTGGAAAGTTCTGCTAATTACTTGACATTGTTTTTGCTTTAATGTTACAATATTTAAGTAAAAAAGTAATTTATCAAACGAAACTTTTTGCGATGAAATTCGCTTTGTATATAATTTTAAAAAATTTTAATGTTACTATTATGTAGTCTTTTTAAAATACGATATATAATTTGTTGGACAAATTCGCAAAGTTGAATTTGAAATAATGTTTTCGAGGATAAATTTTTCACAT
>CAZXFU010000044.1:0-11760 GCA_964640345.1 uncultured Eubacteriales bacterium | reverse complement strand
GAATATAAATGGCAAGATATACTGACGCATCATGTCGTCTCTGCCGTAGAGAAGGGCAAAAATTGTTCTTAAAGGGAACAAGATGTTATACAGATAAATGTGCTGTTGCCAGACGTGCTCAAGCCCCTGGACAACACGGTGCTAAGAAAAAGAAATTATCTGAATACGGAGTACAATTAAGAGAAAAGCAAAAAGCAAAAGTATTTTACGGAGTACTTGAAAGCCAATTTAGAAAATATTTTGAAATGGCTTCAAACAAAAAGGGTATTACCGGTGAAAACTTATTACAAATATTAGAATTAAGACTTGATAACATTGTTTACAGAATGGGCCTTGGAACATCTCGTGCAGAAGCTAGGCAGATTGTTCGCCACGGACATATCTCAGTAAACGGAAAGAAAGTTAACATTCCTTCTTATTTAGTAAGCAAAGAAGATGTTATTGCAATTCGTGAATCAAGTATGAACGATGAAAAGTTTAAAGTAATTATGGAACAAACAGCTGGAAGAAATGTGCCTGCATGGTTAGATTTTAACGCTGACAAGAAGCAAGCAACTGTTGTTGAACTTCCTAAGAGAGAGGATATTGACTTACCAGTACAAGAACACTTAATCGTAGAACTTTACTCTAAGTAATAATGTGGCCTAAATTCTTAGGCGTGTGGTATATAGAATTTTTAGAGGAGGTTGTTATATGATAGAAATCGAAAAACCAAAGATTGAATGTGTAGAACTTGATCCTGAAAACGGATATGGTAAGTTTACAGTTGAGCCGTTAGAACGTGGTTATGGTACAACTTTGGGGAATTCACTAAGAAGAGTATTGTTATCTTCTCTTCCCGGTGGAGCAATAAACAGTATAAAAATCGATGGCGTTTTGCATGAGTTCTCCACAATACCTGGAGTTATCGAAGACGTTACCGAAATAATACTTAATGTAAAACAACTTGCACTTAGAATTGACAGTGAGGGAGAAAAAACATTAGTTATTGATTCTAATAAAGAAGGCATTATTACTGCCGCTGATATTAAAACAGATGCTGATGTTGAAATCTTAAATCCGGATTTATATATTTGTACAGTCGCAAAGGGTGGAAAAATCCACGCTGAAATGACAGCACATACCGGTAGAGGTTATATCTCTGCTGAACGCAATAAGCAACCAGGACAACCAATCGGTTTGATCCCTGTTGACTCAATTTATACGCCTGTTAAAAAGGTTAATTATAAAATTGAGGATACAAGGGTTGGAGCTGTAGCAAATTTTGATAAATTAACATTGGAAGTTTGGACAAACAAAACAATCAAAGCAGAAGAAGCAGTAAGCTTGGCTGCCAAGATTATGAGTGAACATCTGAATTTATTTATTGATTTATCAGAAAAAGCAAAAAATACAGAATTTATGGTTGAAAAAGAGGATGCCGGTAAAGAAAAGATATTGGAAATGACAATAGAAGAACTTGATTTGTCGGTAAGATCATATAACTGCTTAAAACGTGCAGGAATAAATACAGTCCAAAACTTGACTGAAAAGACAGAAGCTGAGATGCTTAAAGTAAGAAATCTTGGCAGAAAATCTTTTGACGAAGTTGTGTTAAAGTTAAATAGCTTGGGCTTAAGCTTAGCCCCGGCTGAAGAATAAAGAATCAAAATTTGTAAGGAGGAAATAAAGATGCCAGGTACTAGAAAATTGGGTCGCACTACTGCTCATAGATTAGCTATGCTTAGAAGTCTTACAACATCTCTTTTATTAAACGGTAAGATTGAAACAACAGAAGCAAAAGCTAAAGAAGTAAAGCCTATCGTTGAAAAGTTAATTACTTTGGCTATAAAGGAACAATCTAATGTGACAACTGCTGAAAAGACAGTGAGTTATCCTAAGTTAGATTCAAAGGGAAATAAAGTTTATACTGAAGTAACA
Source organism: uncultured Eubacteriales bacterium (assembly GCA_964640345.1). GTDB lineage: Bacteria > Bacillota > Clostridia > TANB77 > RGIG9151 > RGIG9151. Next base: position 9,840 of record CAZXFU010000044.1, on the reverse strand, counting down.
AGCAAAAGCGGTAAGACAAAATATAAGAAGATTGAAAGAGAAATCACAAAGAAAACTGTTGATGTTGATATGCCATCAAGACTTGCTGCAAGAAGAAAGATGTTTACAATGGTAAACAAAGTTACAGACAAAGATGGTAAGAATATCGATCTTACAGCAAAATTATTTGGAGAATTGGCTGACAAGTACAAGGACAGAACAGGTGGATATACAAGAATATTGAAGCTTGGTCAAAGACGTGGAGATGCAGCTGAAATCGTTATTTTAGAATTATTATAATAGAAAAAATATTGTAAAAAAGGTGGACGTAGTCCACCTTTTTTACAATATTTTTTCTATTATAATAATTCTAGCACTCTACAGTTGACTTTGCTAAAAAATAGATATATAATCTCGTTGAAAGGGATGGTAAATATGGAAACAAAACAATTTAAAGCAGAATCTAAACGTCTTTTAGATCTTATGATAAATTCAATTTACACAAACAAAGAAATCTTTTTAAGAGAGCTTATTTCTAATGGAAGTGATGCAATAGATAAGCTTCATTATCGTTCACTTACAGATTCAAAGCTTGATATAAAGCAATCTGATTTGGCAATAAATATAGAGATTGATAAGCAAAATAGAAATCTTATAATATCAGATAACGGTTGCGGAATGACAGAAAGTGAGCTTGAGAATAACTTGGGCACAATTGCAAAGAGTGGTTCACTTGCTTTTAAGAAAGAAAACCAAGATAAAGAAAATCTTGAACTTATAGGTCAGTTTGGCGTAGGTTTTTATTCTGCCTTTATGGTAGCAGATAAAATAACTGTTGAAAGTAAATCTGTTGACGAGGAGCAGGCACATAGATGGACCTCTAAGGGGGCAGACGGATATACTATTGAAAATTGTGAAAAGGAAGGATACGGCACTAAGATAATTCTTCATATTAAACCTGACAGTGATGAAGAGAAGTATAGCGAATTTTTGGAGCCTTTTAAAATTGAAGAAATAGTAAAGAAGTATTCAGACTATATAAGATACCCTATTAAAATGGAAGTTGAGCATGAGCATAAAAAAGAGGGAACAGAAAACGAATATGAAAAAGTAAAAGAAATCGAGACATTAAATAGTATGATCCCGATTTGGAGAAAGAAAAAGAGTGAACTTGCACAAGACGACTATGATAATTTCTATAAGAGTAAATTTAACGATTTTGAGAAACCTTTGAAAGTGATTCATACGGCAGTAGAAGGTCAGATAAGTTATAATGCACTTTTATATATTCCTTCTCATCTTCCGTTTGATTATTATACAAAGAATTATGAAAAAGGACTTCAATTGTACTCAAATGGGGTGCTGATAATGGAAAAATGTTCAGATTTGTTACCGGATTATTTTAGCTTTGTAAAAGGCTTGGTTGACAGTCAGGATTTATCTCTTAATATTTCTCGTGAGATGCTTCAACATGACAGACAGCTTAAGGCAATTGCTAAGAATATTGAAAATAAGATAAAATCTGAGCTTGAAAAGATGCTAAAAGATAGCAGGGAAGAATATGAAAAATTTTTCAAGACCTTTGGAACTCAGTTAAAATACGGAACGTATATTGACTTTGGAATGAATAAGGACAAACTAAAAGATTTAATAATGTTTTATTCTTCAACGGAGAAAAAACTTGTCACATTAAAAGAGTATTGCAGCAGAATGAAAAACGGTCAAAAAGATATTTATTATGCTTGTGGCGAGAATATTGAAAAAATTGAAAAACTGCCGCAAGTTGAGTCTGTTCGTGCAAAGAATTTTGAGGTATTGTATTTAACAGAGAATGTAGATGAGTTTACTCTTCAGACTTTGATGGAATATGATAAAAATAAATTTGTAAACGTTTGTGCAGATAACTTGGATATTGATACTGCTGAAGAGAAAGAAGAGCTTAAAAAGGAAAATGATGAATTTATTGGAATGTTTGACTTTATGAAAGAGAGTATAGGAAGCAAAGTCCAGAACGTACGTTTTACAAACAGGCTTGTAAATCATCCTGTATGTTTGACAAGTGAAGGACCAATTTCTTTGGAAATGGAAAAAACGTTAAACAACCAGCTTGGTAACCAAAATCAAATTAAGGCTCAAACAGTTTTGGAAATTAATAAAAATCATCCGATTGTTGGCAAATTAAAAGAGCTTTATAAGGATGATAAAGAAGAATTAAAAAATTATTCCAAAATATTATATTCACAAGCAAGATTAATTGAGGGATTAAGTATCGACGACCCGACAGAAATAAGCAATTTGATTTGTGAATTAATAGCAAAGTAGAAAGAGGTTGTTATGAAACATATACTAGGATACGTAAGACGTGCGATAAGTGATTTCGATATGATAAAAGACGGAGATAAAGTTGCTGTGGGTTTATCCGGAGGGAAAGACAGCATTTTGACTCTTTTGACATTATCTAAGCTTAGAAGATTTTATCCTAAGAAATTTGAAGTTATTGCTATTACTTTAGATATGGGAATGGAAGGCTTTGATGTTACACCTCTAAAAAAACTTTGTGAAGAAAATGATATTGAGTACCATATTGAGAAAACTCATATTAAAGAAATTGTTTTCGATATCCGTAAAGAAAAAAATCCATGTTCTTTATGTGCAAATTTAAGACGTGGTATTCTATATGATACGGCTAAAAAGCTGGGATGCAATAAAGTAGCGTTAGGTCATCATATGGATGATGTTATGGAGACGTTCTTCATGAGCCTTATTTATGAAGGGCGGGTTCATACATTTTTACCGGTTACGTATCTTAGTCGTAAGGATTTACATATAATTCGTCCAATGATTTATACACCGGAATACGAGATAAAGCGTCTTGTAAAGAAGTACGGAATTCAGATTGTAAAAAATAAATGCCCTGCAAACGGCGAAACAAAAAGGCAATATGTAAAAGAACTTATACACAATATTGAAAAGGAAAACAAAGGTGTACGCGAAAGCGTATTCGGAGCTATTATGCGTAGTGAAGAATGGAGAGATTTAATTAAGAAGGAAGATAAAGAAAAAATATAAATAAACGATGGTATTCGCGGGGTAAAGCTCGTTGGGGAAGTCTATTTTTTACGAAATTATTACAGAAATATTAAATCTTTTCTTTCCATATTCTTGTCATTGAAATGTGTAGATTAAAGCGATAAAATACACATGAGGTGATTTGATGAAGAAGTTTTTGGTTGGTTTATTAATTGGAAGCGTTGTTATTTTCAACTCTTCTTTTGCATATACAAAGATTTATGATATGAAAAGCAATGAAATACCTGTTTCTAGTGGCGTTACTTACAAAAATTTAAAACGTCTTACGACTGATGGGTGGCTTAACATAAATATTTTAAAAGTGGATTTAACAGATAAATACGTGAAGCTTGATATGTTAACTTCAAGTGATGGTCTTTATACATTAGATACTGTAAAAAATCAGGCAACTAATAGTAATGCGGTTGCTGCAATTAATGCGGATTTTTTTTCATGGGACGGTAAGTATAATGGGTATCCGGTCGGATTTACTATGAAAGACGGAGAGATATCCAGTAGTGCATATTATAAAAATGCTACTGCCGAGACTATGGCTTCATTACTTATTGACTCTAAAAATTCCATATTTTACGGATATGTGAAAATGGAAGAAATGAAAATTTCTAATGATAAAGGAGAGAGTATGCAAATTGCAGAAATTAACAAGATTTCTGCAGATTATTTGACGCCGGTTATTTTTACGCGTGCGTTTGGCGAAAAGTCTCCTGGTAATTCTAAACTTTGGGATATGGTTGAGTTTGTTGTTGAAGATGACGAGCTAAAGGAAATAAGAGACTGCATGGAAGGTGCTACTATTCCTAAAAACGGCTATGTTATTTGTGCAAGGCTTGATAATGCTTATAATATAAAATGTATGCTTAATATCGGCGACAGAGTTAATTTGGATATAAAGACTAACATTGGTGCGGATGACATAGAGACTGCCTTTAGTGGCGGAGCTATGCTTGTTAGCGACGGAGAAGCTTTACTAAATCAAACTCATACCATTTCCGGATATCAGCCAAGGAGTGCAATAGGATCCAGTAAAGATGGAAAAACTCTTTATATGGTTGCTGTAGATGGAAGAGGAATTAGTAAAGGTGTTACTCAAGTTGAACTTGCGTATTTAATGGCGGAAATTGGGTGCTATAATGCTATAAATTTTGATGGCGGCGGTTCAACCTATATGGTTGGCAGACTTGCCGGCACGGATTCTTTATCTACGTTAAATGTTCCTACTGAGTCAAGACGTGTTGTTAATAGTCTTGGTGTTTTATCTACTGCTCCAAAGAGCGGAAACGTTCAAGATTTAATTATAAGGTCGAATTATGACACTGTTTTTTCAGGGTATGAGACTAATTTTAGTGTTTTAGCTTACGATGAATATGTAAATAAAGTTGATGTAGATATTAATGATGTTAAATGGAAAGTTGCGGGTGTTAGCGGCACTGTAAAAGACGGCGTGTTTAAGCCTACTACTTCGGGAGATGCAGTCATTACAGCGACTTACGGTGGAGTTAGTAAAGATATAAAAATAAAAGTATTAGGAGATATTGGGGAGATTGATGCCGGTAGTCGTGAGATTACGTTAGCTAAAGGTCAGGAATATAAATTGCCTATTATTGTTAAAGATTTATATGGATATATGGCACCATATAAAGCAGAAGATTTGAAGTTTACCGCATCAAATGGCAATTGTGTAGTAAGTGAGAGTGCGGTAATTACGGCAAAGGAGATTGGTTCTACTCTTATAACTATTATATCGCCTACAAATACGGCTAAGTCATTTGTGAGGGTTAACGTTACAGGTGAGTATAGTGAAAATGTTGAGGGATTTGAGAAGATTAACGGAATGTTTAGAGGATATCCGTCTGATGTTAGTGGTAAACTAGAGTTAACTTCAACAAAGCATGAAGGAAGTAAGGCAGTTAAGTTGTCTTACGATTTTTCAGGGTTAGATGCTACAAGAGCTGCTTATATTGTCTTTGATGAGCCGATTAGCATTGATAGTAATACCATAAAAATAAGTTTTTGGACATATTCTAAACGGACTCAAGATGATGTTATGCTAAAGATACAAATAACAGATTCTTACGGCAGTGAAAAATTGGTTGAGGTTTCTAAAGAGATAAAAAAGGGCTGGAACGAATATGAGGTTGATGTAAGTGGCATGAACTTGCCAGCAACTCTAGACAGAATATATGTCGCACAGACTGCAAATGATAAATCGGCGGACAGCTATGTTGTTATTGATGATTTGGTTTTTGCGAAAAAAGGAGTTGCACAAGATAGCTCCGTAGTTTTGCCGGATAATACAAAGCCTACAGACCTTTTAGAGCGTGAGGAAGAAGTTTTAGACGATGGTTTTAGATTTATGTTTTTGGGTGATGCGGCTGGAGAAGGCACCTTATATGATGAAATTAAATTAAATAGATTAAATGAAGTTGCAAGTGATATGGAGTTTTGTATAGTTGGTAAGGGTAAATTAAAGAATGCAAAAGAACAGATTACGATAAATGGTAAGTATTCGTTTGCCGAAAAAAATGATGTTGCTATATTAAAACTTGCTAATAGTGGAAGAGGGTTACTTTCTACGTATACAGAGCAATGGGGATGGCTTGTTGAAAAATTAAATTCTGCTAGGGCAAAAAATCTATTAGTGGTTATGCCAAATGATATGGAGAAAAGCTTTTCAGACGAGCTTGAAAAGAAACTGTTTAAACAGGTTTTAGAAGAGTATGAAGAAAAGAATAATGCTAAGGTTATGTTTTTAGTGTTAGACGAGGAATCTGGTTTTTCTATGTATGAGGGTACAAAAACGATTTCTGCCGGAAACAGAATTTATGATACTGTAAGAGCAAAAATGTATCATGATAAATATATTGTATTTACTGCAAACGATGAAAGTTTAACTTATCAGATATTAAATATTTTTTAGTAATGAATAAAAATTGGAAAAAGTCGTATGCTAATATTGGGTGAGAATATGGATGATATACGATTCGGATTTTTGGGAAATAGCAAGATATTAAAAAATTGTTCTACAAATAAGACTGTTTCCGTCGAAACGTTAAATAAGGAGAGCGACGCAAAGAAAAAAATTAACAAATTGAGAAAAGTTGCAAAAGATAATATTTTAAATACATCAAAGATACTAGAGAGCAATATGGCTTTGGGAATAAACGTATATGGTTTAAGCCCAAAGCTTTTCCCTCTTGCGAATTATCCTGATTTGGAATATTTTAGATATATCGATTCCTTAAAGAAAGAGTTATTGGAACTTGGAAACTATATTAAGGAAAATGATTTGAGGGTTAATATTTTTTTGGAAAATACAATTATTATAAATTCAATGTCGGAAAAAGTTCTTCAAGATGCTATAAAGGATCTTAAGTACCAAAATGTTTTATTAAATTATATGGGATTGGATTCAAAATACAAGCTTGTTATTAATGTTGGAGGAGCTTATGTAAATAAGCTGGATGCAATAGAAAGATTTAGAGAGTCACTTGTTAATTTAGAAGAGCCACTAAGGAAGAGGATTGTATTAAAGAATGATGATAGTTCTATTGAAGCTGATATGATGTTAAAAATTTGCAATGAATTTTCAATACCATTTTTCTTAAATATTGATGATAAAAATATAAATAGTGATATTATAAAACGGAGCATTAAAAGTTGGAAAAACCAAGATATACCTGCATTAATAGGGCTAAGAGCGAATAGTGGAATTATGAAACTAAGTGGTATGGGAGGAATTGACGTTATGTTAAATAATTCAGAGAAAGAAATAAATATTTTGAAGTTGATAAATAGTGTGTTTAACTAGACTTTTTAACGTATTTTACTGAATTTTGTCTAAAACTCTTGACCTGGTTTTGTACCTATGATAAAATGAACCGTAAAAATGTGAAAACGAAAGGAAGTTTTTTTAATGAGTTCAAAAGTAGAAAAGTTAGAAGCAAATAAAGTAAGAATTGAAATTACAGTTCCTGCAAGCGAATTTGATGCAGCAGTAGATAAAGCTTTTAAAAAGAATGCTCCTAAGATAAGCATTCCTGGTTTTAGAAAGGGAAAAGCACCTCGAAATGTTATTGAAAGAACATACGGAAAAGAAGTTATGTTTGAAGATGCATTTGAGATTGTGGCTCAGCCTGCATATGAAACTGCTATAGATGAAAATAAATTAGAACCTGTTAGTCATCCTACTGTTGATATTAAGCAGATTGCTAACGGACAAGACATGATTTTTACAGCCGAGATTTATGTGAAACCTGAAGTTGAATTAGGTAAATATAAGGGTATAGAAGTTGTAAAAAAAGTACATAATGTAGAAGACACGGATATCGATAAAGAAATCGAATCTATGAGAAATAAGAATTCTCGTTTAGTTACTATTGAAGACAGAGAATTAAAAGACGGAGATATTTCAAATATTAACTTTGAAGGATTTGTTGACGGTAATGCTTTTCCTGGTGGAAAGGGCGAAAATTTTGAATTAACTATCGGAAGCGGTCAATTTATTCCTGGCTTTGAAGAACAACTTATCGGAATGAAGATAAATGAAACCAGAGAAATTGATGTTAAATTCCCTGATGAATATCATGCAGCTGATTTGGCTGGAAAGATGTCAATGTTTAGAGTTACACTAAATTCAATTAAATGTAAGGAGTTGCCTGCACTAGATGATGAGTTTGCTAAAGACGTAAGTGAATTCGATACTTTAGCTGAGTTACGTGATGACTTGAAGAAAAAGGCAATCGAAAGAAATGAAGAAAGTATGAAACTTCAAGTTGAAGACGATGCAATAAGAACTGTTGCAAAGAATGCTAAAATCGATGTCCCGAGTGTTATGATTGATAATGAAGTTGAAAACATGGTTCAAGATTATAATTGGAGACTTCAAATGCAAGGTATGCAACTTGAAATGTACTTAAAGATGCTTAATATGGATTTAGCTACATTTAAGGGTCAATTTAGAGAACAAGCCGAAGAAAGAGTAAGAGTTCAACTTACACTTGAAAAACTTGGCAAAGTTGAAAACATATCTGCTTCAAAAGAAGAAGTTGATGCTAAGATTGAAGAAATGGCTAAAACCTACGGTGAAAAGGCTGAGATGTTTAGAAACAGCTTAAAGCCAGAAGATATTAAGTATTTTGAACAGGAAATTAAAGTTAAGAAAATTGCTGAATTCATAGTTTCTAATGCTAGTGTTAAAGAAGAGGCTTGTGAGTGCCACGGACATGATCATGAAGAAAAGTCTGCTAAGAAAACTGCAAAGAAATCAACTAAGAAAGAGGCAGCAGAAGAAGTAGCTGAAGAAGTTGCTCAAGAAGCACCTAAAAAAAGAGGAAGAAAATCAAAGACTGAAGCTGCAGAATAATGAATGATAATACTTGGCGGCCGGAATCCGGTCGCCAATATTAATAATTAGAGAGTAACAATGTGTTTTGACAAGAATAATATGTATTTACAAAGGAGGAGTTTTAATGAGTTTAGTACCTTATGTTATAGAGCAAACAAGTCGTGGAGAAAGATCATATGATATTTTTTCAAGGTTGTTAAAGGAAAGAATAATAATTATCGGAGATGAAATAAATCAAACAACAGCATCATTGGTTGTAGCACAGTTATTGTTTTTAGCTGCGGAAGATCCTGATAAAGATATAAATCTTTATATAAACAGCCCTGGAGGTTCTGTTACAGATGGCTTTGCAATTTTTGATACGATGAACCATATTAAGCCGGATGTTTCAACAATTTGCGTAGGAATGGCAGCAAGTATGGGGGCTTTCTTATTGGCTGCTGGTACTAAGGGCAAGAGATTTGCTTTACCTAATAGCGAAATAATGATACATCAACCTTTAGGTGGTGCAAAAGGTCAAGCTACAGATATCAAGATTCAAGCTGAACAGATATTAAAAATTAAGGATAAGATAAATCATATTTTAAGTGAAAGAACGGGTCAACCGCTTGAAAAAATTCAAGTAGATTGTGAAAGGGATTTCTTTATGTCTTCAGAAGAAGCGAAGGCATATGGTCTAATTGACTCGATACTTTAATCAAAAGAAAAGGGGTGTAAATTATGCCTAGATATGAAGATAGAAGACAGGTAAAATGTTCATTTTGCGGCAAGGCTCAGGAGCAGGTTAAACGATTGGTTGCCGGTCCCGGAGTTTATATTTGCGATGAATGTATTACTTTATGTAATGAAATAATTGGAGAAGAAACAGAGGAATATTCTGCTTTACCTGAACTTGGCGAAGTGCCAAAGCCGAAAGAAATTTATGATATTTTAAGTCAGTATGTAATTGGACAGGAAAAAGCAAAGAAGATTTTGGCTGTTGCAGTATATAACCATTATAAAAGAATAAATGATGAAGATACCGGAGATGTTGAAATTCAAAAGAGTAATATTTTAATGCTTGGACCAACCGGTTCAGGAAAGACATTTTTGGCTCAGACATTAGCTAAGATTCTTAATGTGCCGTTTGCTGTTGCAGATGCTACGACTTTAACAGAAGCTGGATATGTTGGCGAAGATGTTGAAAATATCCTGCTTCGTTTGATTCAAGCAGCGGATTATGATATAGAATTAGCTGAACGTGGAATTATCTACATTGATGAAATAGATAAAATCACAAGAAAGAGTGAGAATCCTTCTATTACAAGAGATGTAAGCGGTGAAGGTGTTCAACAGGCGTTACTTAAAATACTTGAAGGAACGGTTGCTTCTGTTCCGCCTCAAGGCGGAAGAAAGCATCCTCATCAAGAATTTTTGCAGATAAATAC
>CAZXFU010000043.1:0-11999 GCA_964640345.1 uncultured Eubacteriales bacterium | reverse complement strand
AGGAGTACTTGAAAATTATTTACTAAAAGAAGAAAAGAAAAATATGTCGTTTGTTTCTAGCCCAAATAGTGAGGGTTCAAAGCTTGCAAGGCTTGACTACGAAGTGGTAGAAGAGAGAGAGAGTACAAGTATAGTGAAAATTACATTACATACAGGTCGTCACCATCAAATAAGAGTACAATTTTCTAATATAGGTCATCCTTTGGTCGGCGACAATAAATATGGTAAAATAGAGAAGGGAAGATCAGATGTAAGGCTTTGGGCTTATTCACTTGAATTTAAACATCCTACTAAAGACGAAATAATGAAATTTGAATTAAAGCCAAACTGGGGTTGATTAACTATAATTATATTATGTTATCTTGTTAACCAGTATTATTGGATATTCAGAGTTATTGTATGTACATTTATCTATAATTCCTTCAATTTTTACTGCTTCGTTGGCGGTAGCATATGTGTCAGAGCGATTTTCACATAAGAAACCCACTATAAATGGCTCATCTGAAGGTATTTCGTCTAAATAAACATTTTGAGCTATCACAAAGCGGTTGTCTGAAAAATCTTCTTGAATATATATGTATCCGGATGTTATAATTTTTTTGCCAATATACGCATCAGGATTATTATGAACAAGTTCGAGAATTTCAACATATTTAGTTGGCTCAATTATTATTGTGTTGCTTTGATTTGAAAAATAAATTAATATATAGATAGCAAATAAAATTGCTATTATTGATATAAAGATAGAAGAGCGGAGTAAAGTTTTATACATAAAAAGACTCCTTTCAAAAGTTATACATGATTTCATAAAATAAAAATTATTGTGAAATCGCCTTACCTGAAAGGGGTCAAAAAATCACGGATATTATTATTACCTTTTTTAATTAATAATATATATTTATCTCACAATAATTATATATTATTATATTAATTAAGTACTACATAAATTCAAGAAAAACTTTTTTATTTCAAAAAAATTGGGAGTGAGAATAGAATGTTACCAATTAATCAATACTTAATGACTACAAATGAAAGAAAAATTTATGAAAAACTAAAAAAAAGACTTTATCCAAAATATGAAGTTTTTCCGCAAATACCATTAAGAGCAATATTAAAAAGAAATTTTAATCCATACAAATATACAAAAACAGAAAAAATGATGTATAAAATAGTTGATTTTCTAATTTGTGAAAAACCATATTATAAACCTGTTTTAATAGTAGAAGTAAACGACGAAACACACGAAGAATGGGAAAGAAGAGTAAGAGATAGTAACGTAACAATTGCCTTAAAAGAAATGGGATTACCAATATGGATGTTACTACCTGAACAAAACTATAAAAACCCTGAAGAAATGAATTTAAACAAGCATATAGAACTTATGATTAAAACATGGCTAAATTTCTAATAACATTTATCTGCTTAAAAGGTAAATAAGTTTTGTTACATATTATGATTGCACAAAATAAAAATTTTGTGCAATAGGAGGTAAGTATGAAATCAGATTATTTTGATTTGCCGATTATGGCACAGGATTTTTTAAGCTATATGGATACTATTAAAGGAAAATCTATAAATACAATTAGTGAATATCATTATGATTTACGAAGTTTTTTCAGATTTTTGAAACTACATTATAAACTGGTTCCAAACGACGTTGATATGGATTCTGTCGTTGTTACGGACTTAGACATATCATTTATAAAAAAAATCTCTCTAAGTGATTTATATGCGTTTATGTCATATTTAAGTATAGATAAATCCAACAAAGTTGCATCTCGTGCCAGAAAGGTTGCGTGTATAAAGTCATTTTTCAATTATCTTACTACTAAAGCTAAGGTGCTTGAGATAAATCCTGCAAAAGAACTTGAAGCTCCGAAAATCGGAAAACGTATGCCAAAGTATTTAAATATAGATGAAAGCAAAAAATTACTAAATGCTGTAGATGGCCCGAATAAAGAACGTGATTATGCAATTATAGTTTTGTTTCTAAACTGTGGCTTGCGGCTTTCTGAGCTGGTTTCGCTAAATATTTCTCAAATTGCTGACGACAAAATGACAGTTATAGGCAAGGGAAACAAAGAAAGGACTGTTTACCTTAACCATGCTTGTAAAAACGCTCTAAACGAATATATGCGTGCCCGTCCAAAAGAGAAATTAAAAGATAAAAACGCATTATTTTTAAGTGAACGAAAGCAACGAATAAGTTCAAGAACGGTGCAAGTTATTGTAAAAAAATACTTGGAAATGGCTGGTCTTGATACAACCAAATACTCACCTCACAAACTAAGGCATACTGCAGCTACGTTAATGTATCAATACGGTAATGCTGATATACGATCGTTACAAGAAATTTTGGGTCATGAATCAGTTGCTACAACTGAAATATATACGCATATAAATGATGAACATTTACAAAATGCGATAGATAATAATCCATTAGCTGATTTTGAAAAAGAAGACGAAAAAATAACATAGCCGACGAATAGCCAGCCATGTTATTTTTTCGATGACATAATAACACATTTATTTCTTTTTTACCGTATATCCAAACTTGCCAAGTTTCTCACCCAGTGCAAAATACTCTCCATGTGAATAAGCAATTAAATTAGCCCTATCAAGGTTTAATTTTCCCTTTTCGTCAAGCAATTTTTTAGCAACATCAACACACAAAATATCTGCCACAAACATATCATGCGTTCCGAGTTCAACAACATTTGTAACTCTACATTCAAGGCTAACAGGACTCTCGCCGATTAGCGGGCAGTCAACCTCATTTGCATTCTGCTTTGTTAAATTCATAGCCTTAAATTTATCTATATTTTTCCCGGACCTAACTCCACAAAAGTCGGTTGCCGAAACTAAATCTCTTGTAGTAAGGTTTATTACAAACTCTCTGGATTCTTTAATTATATTATAAGAAAACCTTTCTTTTCTTACAGAAATATAAGTCTTGGGTGGAGTAGAATTAATTATTCCTGTCCAAGCAACTGTAAAAACATTTGATTTATCCATATCGCCGCAACTGATTAAAACTGCCGGTACAGGAGCTATTAATGTGCCGCCCGACCATTTTACTTTGTCAAACATAATTGTTAAATCCCTCCATTATTAATATATTTTTCTTTTAGATAGTTCTTCATAAAGAAGTTTAAAATTTTCGAAACGACTTTGAGATATTTTACCATCTAAAATTGCCTTTCGGACTCCGCAATCCTCTTCTAATATATGTCTGCAGTTATTATATTTGCAATTCTTAAATTCATATCTAAATTCTACAAATAATCCTGCAAGCTCATTTAGTTTAATGTTCGGCAAATCAAAACTTGAAAAACCCGGTGTATCAATAATATAAGTATTATTATCGATTTTTAGCATTTCCGAATGGCGAGTTGTTTGCTTTCCTCTTTCAATTTTGCTCAAATTACCCTCAACCATAACCTTATCTTTAAGTAAACAATTAGTAATACTCGACTTGCCTACGCCGGAATTCCCTACTAATGCAACAGTTTTACCTGAAATTGCTTCTTTTAAGATATCTATTCCTTCATTATCTTTTGCACTAGTAACAACAACAGTATAACCAATTTTTCTGTAAATCCCGATTATTTCATCGACATAGCTTAAGTCGGATTTATTAATACAAATGATTGGCTTAATATTTGCATACTCTAAAAAAGCTAGTTGCTTATCTAGAAAAAGAAGCGACGGCTCAGGATTTTGAGAGGACATAACGATAATAATCAAGTCTAAATTTGCAACAGGTGGTCTAATAAGTGAATTTTTTCTATTTATAACTTTAATCAAGTTTCCATTACCCTCACTAATTATGTTAAATTCAGCAAAATCCCCAACAAGAGGCGAAACATTTTTCTTTTTCAAAATTCCTTTGGCACGACATTCATAAACAATATTTTCACATTCAATATAATAAAAACCGCTTATTGCCTTAATAATTTTTCCAACCATAAACTCTCCTTATAAAATAAATTTTAAAAGAGGACATAAAGTTTATAACAATAAACCGTATGACCTCTTTTTAACTAAAATACTCTAGATTATAGCTTTAACGTTTGTTGCGAATCAAATTTTCCATCAATATATACCTTTAGCATTGTCTCGCCGTATCCGTATACATCCACGCTTATTTCACCATCTGCAGTCGTATGTGTGCCTTCATAAATCTTTTGAGTACCATTATAAGTACTTGATGTCTCAACTTTTACTACAAATGGTACACCACTTGCCGCTTTATTACTAAGATTTATGTAAACTGTTTGCTTGTTTTGACTTTGCTGAGACGGTGCAATATTCTTTTTAGCAACAGTTAGTGTTACTTCAGTTCCCTCTTCAATACTCTTACCAGAATCAACGCTTTGAGACAATACTGTATTTTCGGTTTTTGTTGAAGTTTCAAATTTTGAAGTAATTTTGAAGTTTAAGGTTTCCGCTTGTTCCTTTGCATAGTCTAAGGTTTTACCAACTAAATTCGGCATAACAAAAGTCTTAGTATCAGGTCCCGTACTTACATAAATATCAATAATCTTGCTAGCAGATACAGATCTTCGTGCAGCAGGATCAGTCTTAATAACATATCCGATAGGTGTAGTATCACTTGCCTCTTCCACAACTCTTATTAAAGTTATACCTTCATTTTCCAAAGCTTCTTTAGCCAAATCCAAACTTAAATTTGTAACATCAGGAATGTCTATTTCAGCCTTACCTGTGCTAACAATAATCTTTGCATTCTTAACACCCTCTTTAACCATAATTCCGGCATTAGGTGATTGGTAAGTTACAATTCCTTTACCATACGTATCACTTGGTTGTTCGATCAAGCTTTCAATCAAAATATTCTTTTCTTTAAGTAAAGCCTCAGCTTGCTGATAATTCATTCCAACAAGAGTTGGCATCTCGACTTCAGCTTTCTTACTTCCGAAAATAGAACTCCAAATCTTAGAAAAAACCAGACCTGAAACAATTGCAACTATTATTAATGCAACAAAAAATGCTAAAATCGAAGTTTTTTCGGAATTCTTTTTATTTCTACTCATATCATTATCCCCCGTTTTTGTCGGCTTTACAGCACGCTCGTTTATCATATTTTCCGTAACACTAGGCATAACAGTAGTTGCACCAATATTTTTATCCATAACAACCGTACTTTGAGGATTTTCCAAAACAGCCTGTAAATCTTTAAGCATTTCAGTAGCAGATTGGTAACGAAGTCTTGGCTCTTTTTGAAGAGCTTTCATAATAATATCATTAACCGCAGCAGGCATATCTTTATCATATTGAATAGGCGGGATAGGTAATTCTTGAATCTGCTTTAATGCAACAGAAACCGGAGTGTCTGCATCAAATGGGACTCTTCCCGTAATCATCTCATACATCACAATTCCTAAAGAATAAATATCCGATTTTTCATCCGTATGCTGGCCCTTTGCCTGCTCAGGAGAAAAATAATGAACAGAACCAATAGTATTTCCTGTCATGGTAATAGTCGAATTGGTGGAGGCCCGTGCAATACCAAAATCCGTAACTTTAGCCACTAACTCTTCATTAACCAAAATATTTTGAGACTTAATATCCCTATGTATAATATGGTTTTTATGAGCATGTTCAAGACCTGCACAAATTTGAGAAGCAATTTTTACTGTAGCACGCCATGTAAGCTTTCCGCTTTGAGCTATCACATCCTTTAGGGTATATCCTTCAACATATTCCATAACAATATAATTTATATCTCCTTCATTGCCAACATCATATATTGAAACAATATTAGGGTGTGAAAGGCTGCCGGCTGCTTGTGCCTCAACCTTGAATCGTTTTATAAAATCTTCTGTCATATCTGAATCTGTTCTTAAAATCTTTATTGCAACAAAGCGGTTTAATAGTTTACATTTTGCCTTGTAAACTACGGCCATTCCACCGCCACCAACTTTTTCAACTAATTCATACCGATTGCCTAGAACTCTGCCAACCAAATTATCCATATAGGTCTACACCTCCACTAAAATTGCCGTAATATTATCAGTGCCACCATTTATTTTTGCCTGTTTTACCAAAGCTTCGGTAGCAGCCTCAATATTACCTTTTTTCTTTAGTATTATATGTAAAATTTCTTCATCCGATAACATCGAAGTAAGTCCGTCAGTGCATAGAAGTAAGATATCATCCGGATAAAGCTTTATACTTTCAACATCAATCTCTATACTCTCTTCCAAACCAATAGCCTTTGTAATTAAGTTTCTTTGGGGATGTGTTTGAGCCTCTTCAGTACTTATTGCACCCTGTTGCAACAAATACTGAACATAGCTATTATCTACTGTAAGTTGCGATATAATCCCTTTTCTAATTATATAACATCTGCTATCTCCTGCGTTTGTAAGAAGTAAACTATTATCATTAATAAGTGCTAAAACTAAAGTAGTACCCATACCCAAATACTCTGCTCTGCTGTTTGACAAATCTAAAACAGAAGCGTTTGCAAACTTTATAGCATCAACTATGAGTGCACTATAATTTTCATATTGACTATCATTTTTTATAAAAAACTTTATAATTTCTTCAATTGTCATCATCGAAGCGAGCTTGCCATGAGTCTGACCGCCGATTCCGTCAGCTACCAAAAACAACTTTATTTCATCTTCCAAACTCGGAATATAAAAGCTATCTTCGTTTTCTTTTCTAACTTTACCGATGTCACTACAAGCATAAAATTTCATATATCGCACCCCCTTTCATGTATTATCATCACACAACTTCTATTCAAAATATTGACGTCTTAACTGACCGCATGCGGCATCAACATCGCTTCCAAGCTCACGCCTAATCGTGGCAGTTATACCACGGTTATTTAATGCATCTCTAAAATTCATCATAATACTTTGAGAAGGTCGCTTATAAGGCGAACCCTCTACAGGATTTATAGGAATAAGATTTACATAACAAAGCATGCCGGCTAGCAAATCAGAAAGTCTACAAGCGTCACGAATTGTATCATTTACTCCATACATAACAGCATATTCAAAAGTAATTCTTCTATTAGTTTTTTCAATATATTTTTTGCAAGCTTGAAGCAATAATTTTATATTATATGCCTTATTAACGGGCATAATCTTATCTCTTATTTCATCGGTAGTTGCATGAAGAGAAATAGACAAATTAGCCTGAATACCTTCGTCAGCAAATCTTAAAATCTGAGGAACAAGTCCTGAGGTAGAAACGGTAATATGTCTGGCTCCCACTCCAAGACCACGTTGATCATTTAAAATTCTAATTGCTTTTATAACATTATCATAGTTGTCGAATGGCTCTCCAATCCCCATAAATACTATATTGGAAATTTTTTCGCCGATATGTTTACTTACTAATAAAATCTGTTGAACAATTTCGCCCGGAGTGAGATTGCGTTCAAATGATAACTTAGAAGACGCACAAAAATCGCACTTCATTCTGCAACCAACCTGAGATGATACGCATACACTGTTGCCGAAATTGTATTTCATCAAAACTGTTTCGACAGCAGCTCCATCAGGCAGTTTAAACAAAAATTTAGTAGTACCGTCGCTAGATAGCTTCATCTGTTCTTGCACTAGAGTAAATACACTAAAAGTACTAGATAATTTTTTTCTCATATCTAACGGTAGATCACTCATTTTGAAAAAATCATATTCATTTTCTTTGTATAACCACTTAAAAGTCTGTATTGCTCTGTATTTCTTTTGATTAAGCTCTTCCATATAAACTTCGGTTAGCTCATCAACAGTATAATCGAAAATATTCTTCATACTATTCGCATTCCTCTCTGTCTACAATAAGGATACCATCTAAATGATCGACTTCATGACAAATTTCTCTGGCATAATAATGTTCTGCTTCAAAAGAAAAATTTTCGCCTTTTTCATTTAGTGCTTCGACCGTAATTTTTGAAGGACGTTTTACAACAACAGTTCTTTTCTTAACACTAAGACATCCTTCAGTGTCTAACTCTTCGCCCTCACTCCTTGTAATAACCGGATTGATAAGCGGCACAATTTTTTTCCCATTCATAACAACAATAATTCTTTTTAATATACCGACCTGAGGAGCAGCAATACCAACTCCGTCAAATTTTATCATTGTATCTTTCATATCCTCTATTAGTTCCAAGACTTTATTGTCTACTTCTTTTACTTCTCTTGACTTTTTTCTTAGAATATCATCGCCAAGCATTCTTATTTCTCTTAATGCCAATTTTTCCACCTCTATTAATAAAATTACATAACCTATATCATATTGTAACAAATTATTTAATATTTAGCAATTGATTTAATAAAAAATCATCCAAGCAAATAAAAAGCCTAGAAGATTTTCTTTAATTGAAAACTACCGGTTGATAATCAACCGTAAATTCTGAACTTATTCCATCAAAAGCATCGCTATTTAGTATCTTCCATACTTCAAGATTTATAAATGATGTACTCTTTATTATTACTCTAAATCTGTATTTATTTTTTATCTTTGAGATAGGTGCTGGTACCTCCTTCGAAACTATTACATTCTCGTTATCACAAAAAAACGAATAAAACGTTTCTCGAATTCTTTGACTGTCTTCAATAACTTTTCGCTCATCATTTCCAGAAATATTTATAAGTATTATATCGCAAAATGGCGGATAATTAAGTTGCTCTCTTATTAAAATCTCTTGATCATAAAATTTCTCGTAATTATGCTCTTTTGCAGCAACTATACTGTAGTTATCGCTTTCATATGTTTGAATAATAACTCTGCCCGGTTTATTAGCTCTTCCCGCTCTTCCTGAAACTTGAGTAAGTAAATCAAACGTTCTTTCCGAAGAATAAAAATCATTAGAATTTAGTGAAGTGTCCGCAGCCACAACTCCAACAAGCGTTACATTTGGAAAATCATGACCTTTTGCAATCATTTGTGTTCCGATTAGTATGTCTATATTTTCATTTCTAAATTTGGTCAAAATTTGTTCATGAGAATCTTTTTTTGTAGTTGTATCTAAATCCATTCTAATAACCGAAGCTTCCGGGAATATTTTTTTTACAGCATTTTCAATCTTTTGAGTACCGATACCAAAGTATTTAATATACTTCTCTTTACAAATCGGACATATTTCAAAATTCTTAAACTTTGCCCCACAATAATGGCATTCCAATGTATCGGTATCCATGTGATATGTAAGAGTAATATTACAATTCCTACACTTAGCTACAAACCCGCATTTCCTACAACTTACAAAGGTTGAATAACCACGTCTGTTTAGAAACAAAATTGTCTGTTCTTTTTTCTCTAAATTATATTTTATCTCATCATAAAGTCTCTTGCTAAAAATAGTTTTATTACCTGCAACAAGTTCTTCACGCATATCGACAATTTCTGTTTTCGGAAGTCCCATGTGATTTGTACGTTTCTTTAGTTCTATTAATCCTATTTCTCCGTTTTTTGCTCTATAATACGTAGAAATATCCGGAGTGGCACTTCCTAAAACCAAAGTAGCATTATTTATTTCACAAAGCTTTTCTGCTACATCTATTGCATTATAGTAGGGTGATTGACCGGATTTATAGCTGTTATCATGTTCTTCGTCTATAATAACAATTCCGAGATTTTTTACAGGTGTAAATAACGCCGACCTTGCCCCAACAACCACTTTTACTTTTCCGGAGTTAACCTTTTGCCATTCGCAATACTTTTCGCCTTGGCTAAGTCTACTGTGAAAAACAGCAACATTGTTGCCTAATCGCTCAACAAAACGCTTTACGGTCTGTGGGGTCAAAGAAATTTCCGGCACCAAAACAATAGCTCCAAAACCTCTTTCAATAAAATTTCTAATAACTTGAATATACACTTCAGTTTTTCCCGATCCTGTAACACCATGTAATAAAAAAGTTTGAGGCTTACTTGAAGTTAAAACATCAATTGCATTTTGCTGTTCGATAGTTGGTATAAAATCATTAGTCGGAGTAAAAGAAAGTTCCATTTTGTGCCTTGCCTTAACTTTATCTGTAAAAAAAAGATTGAGAGCGACTCCAATATTGCAAAAGTACGTTTCAGAAATCCATTTTGCAAGTTCAAATTCTTTTTTACCCAAAACAAAATCCACATAGATAATTTCTTTTATTGATTTTAACTTCTTAAATTCACTTTTTTCTTTTAATTTCATAACAAACCCGGTTTCAAGTCTGTTCCCCATACCAAAAGGCACTGTTACCATTTGTCCTACTGTAACAGTGCCAATTAATTCTTCACTAACCTTATAATCAAAAATTCTGCCAAGTCCACGAGCTGGCGAATTAATAACAATCTCTGCAATCAATTCATCCTCTCCTCTATATGTTTGTCCATACTCCGGTTTTCTTTGTCCAAATTTTCGCAAAAGAATTACCGTTTTTCCATTCACTTAAGTATTTTTCAATCAAATCACAGATTTCATCAGGTGTAGCATAAGTTGTATCTACAACTAAATCGTAATTATTTAAGTCGTCCGGATTAACATTATATTTTTCGGTATATCTCTTATTCTCACTAGCTTTTCTAGCTTTAATTTTTTCAACCGCAGTTTCAATCGTAGGATACTTTTCAGTTCCACGATTTTCATCCATAATTCTCTTTGCAGCAACAGCAGTATCAACTAGCAAATGAAGTTTAAAAGAGCCAGGTACAAAATGCCATGCCATTCTTGAATCAATAGCCATATTCTCGTCATTTTCTGAAATTTTTATCAATTCGCCGTCAATTTCCTCATCAACTTCTGGATGAATTTCAGAGTATTTACTAAATTCTGCGGGGGTCATGTTGTACTTAGTTGCTAAACTTCTAAAAATGGAACCGCCTGAATGAAATTTTAACCCCATTCTGCTTTCAAACAACCTTCCTATAGTGCTTTTTCCGCTACCCAAATCACCAGATATTGCTATTTTTATACTCATACCTTAACACCTCTGCTATATATTTTTTACTACTTTAAGCCAACTTTTGTTTTTGAATAAGTAACTTTTCCTTCTAAAATTTCATGTGCGGCAATTGTTACAGGATTTTCAGAATCACATTTAACCAAAGGTTCTTCACCCTGGGCAATCTGTCTTGCACGTTTAGCAGTTTCAATAACTAACGTATATCTGCTATCTGCCTTTTCTAACAATTCATTTATTGCTGGTTCAATTAACATATCAATCATGTCCTTTCTTTATTTAATCTTCGTCGAGTTCATCATCATCGACTTTATCTTCAAGTCGGCCTGCAACCGTTTCAGGTTGGATAGCTGACAAAATAATATGACCGCTATCTGCAATGACAACAGCCCTTGTTTTCCTACCGTATGTTGCGTCAATTAAAATATTAGCATCTCTCGCCTCTTGAATAACCCTCTTTATAGGAGCAGACTCAGGACTAACAATAGCAACAACTCGGTTTGCAGATACAATATTTCCAAATCCTATATTTATAAGTTTCACCCAAAAAACCTCCATTATTCAATATTCTGAATCTGTTCACGTATTTTTTCAATCTCATTCTTCATTTCAATAACAGCGTTTGAGATTTCCAAATTATTTGCTTTAGAACCCATAGTATTTGTTTCTCTGTTCATTTCCTGAACAATAAAATCTAATTTTTTCCCAATAGGCTCATCTAAGTCTAAAGTGCTTTTTAACTGATTCACATGGCTTTTAAATCTTACAATCTCTTCATCTATGCTCGCTTTATCCGCAAAAATAGCAACCTCTTCAGCCAGTCTTGTTTCATCGATTTTTGCGTCAATATCTTTTAATAACTCATTAATTCTGTCTTTTAGCTTATTTTTATATTCAGACACTAAACTATCTGACGTGCCCTCAATTTTAGCTAAAAGCATTAGCAAATTATCTGATTTTTTAATTAAATCAGTATATAAGTTCTTACCTTCGGCTTCTCTCATTTCCTTTAGCTTTAGAAACGCATTTTTCAAAGCTACCGAGAACTCATCTATAATCGTAGATTCGTTTTCA